>JAPLWZ010000083.1 GCA_026396335.1 Microcaldota archaeon
AAGATATTTGATGTAATTCGCGCCCGTGTCGCGCTTTGCTGTGCCGCTTTCATTGTACTCAATCAATCGTTCGCCCAATGACTTTGCGCTCACGCAGATGACGTTCGTGTTGTCGCCGTAAATCCAGTGACCGTACATGCATTGCACGCCCTCGTTTGCAAGCTCGTCGAATATTTTTTTCAGCGTTGGCGGCGGGTCGGTGAACTTCACGTCCTCCGAGCACTTCTCGTCAAGCATGCTGATCAGAAGATAGCTATCGCCGAATTTCTTGTGGAGGACCGGCGCCTTGCTGCGCAAGACCGTGTAAATGCCGCCGACTTTCCTTCCAGCTTCTGATGATATTTCAATTAGTGCTTTAGGTTGTGAGAGTGCCATGCATAGGCATCGCAACTGCCATTTATATAATTTTGGCATCCACGACGACTTGAACGCGCTCTTTTGAGTAGGGGCGTGCGACCCGCTTGAAAACTACTTCCACTTTCCTTCCGAGCCTCATTGCTACTGTTTTCAATTCCATTTCCGCCGCGGCATAGGGCTTCATCGCATCGCCGAATGAGTAGTAGTGCAGCATGCCGCCCTTCTTTATGCATGGAATTATGGTTGGAAGGAATCGCGCTCCGTCTGTCGGGTGCGGCATTATTGCCCGGTCAGCCCAATTCACAAAGTCGCCTGGCAAATCCTTGCTTGCATCGCCCCTTACAGGCGCGATATTCGCACACTTGTTCCGCTCCATGTTTTTCAGCAGGAATTCCACTGCGACCGAATTCAGTTCAACTGCAACAACTTTTGCGGAAGGCACTTTCTTCGCGATGCGGATGGCATAGGGCCCCACGCCTGCGAATGGCACAAGCACGTGTTCGCCTTTTTTCACAAGCGCGGCGATTCTCGTCCTTTCTGTTTCAAGCCGCGAGGAAAAGTAAACAAAATTCAGGTCAAGTTCGAATTCACAGCCCGCTTCGCGGCAAACTGTGTGCGTCCTGTCCTCGCCTGCGATTACTTCCACCGGGCGGATGCGGAATTCGCCGCCTGTGCCGCCGACTTTCTTTGCCACAACATGGACGTTCTTGTGATTTTTGAGGATTGCATTCGCGAGCAGCTGCTGCTTCCCCACAAGCGATGGCGGCACATCGACAACCGCAATGTCACCGACAATATCGAACGATTTTACCAGTTCGCCCTGTTCGCTCTTCGTGAGCTTGCCTTCCATTGCCTCTCCAAGCGATTTGCCATGCTCCTGCCTTGCCTTCATTTCCCGTGTGATAAGCACCCTGCCAGGCGGCTTGGTTTTCACTGCGAAGTAGACAAACTTTCCCTCTTGCTCTGGAGAATAAGTGTTGTCAAGCAGGCCAATTGAGATGAGTTCCTTGCGCACCTTTTCTGCATCTTCCCGATCAACACGTATGCACTTAGCCACAAATGCACCTTAGGAAATCAGTATGCTCGGCTTGCCCGGAAGCGCAAACTTTGCCTTGGGCGCGCTTGATTCGTCTTCGTTTGCGATTATTAACTTGGCACCAAACTCGTCCTCAAGTATTTTCTTGCCGGACTGAAGCGCTTCAAGCTCAAAGTCAGAGCTATATGTGTCGCCAAGCCCGCCAGCATTCTTCATGTAGGTCATTAGCACTTTTGCAAGTTCCGCGGCGTGCGGCTTGATTTCCTTGTCCAAAAGCGACGCCTTCATGGCGGTGTCGAACTTCTTCTCGCGTGCGGCAATTCTGCGAGCCTTCCTCTTCCATTCGGATGCAACAAACAGTTCGATTGATTTCGGCTTTTCCAGTTTGATAAGCTTCTTGATTGATGAAATGTCCTCCCTGATGCGCACAATATAGTCTTCCGCAGCCTCAAGCGAATCATCCACCATCTGCTTGCTGCCCTGCGGCAATTCTGCAATCGAAACAAACGGCGCGTCCTTTACGCATATCTTGTCGCCGAGGTTTTCCCATAATTCTTCCGCGTAGTGCGGCATGAAGGGCGCAATGAGCGGCACCCACATTTCAAAGAATTCGCGCAGGTGCGGCGTGTTTGTCCGTTTCAAGTACCACTGCAGGTCATTGAAAGTGTTGTAGAACAGCTCAAGCGCAAGCTCGCGCAGCTGGAAATTCTCATACATTGAGGGCGCTGCAATGGCGCGCTTGTGCATGCGGGAGAGTATCCACCTGTCGACCTGCGTTGGCTGCTTCGGGTCTTCGCTTGAAGCGTACTTTTCCATTGCTGCGGCCATGAACCTCATGCGCGAAAGTATGCCCTCAACGGCAGGGCGGTTGAAGTCAGTGTCCTGCGACAGATCTGCTCCAGATACCACGCAGAAGCGTATTGCATCAGCGCCGAATTCCTTTATCGCCGCGCGAATCGGTATGATGTTGCCCATAGACTTTGACATTTTCTTGCCGTCCATAAGCACAAAGCCGTTTGTCACTATCTGTTTTGGCCAGCATGCTTTCTCGAAAATGCCAACGTGATTGAATAGGAAGAACGTAAGGTGGTTGTGCACCAGGTCGGTTGCGGAGTGGCGGCTGTCAAGCGGGTACCAGTAGGTGAAGCATTTCCTCATTTCCGCTGCCGCTTGCGGCAGGGTGAATGCATTGCCCTTGCCAAGGAACACGTAATCGAAGAATTCTTCCGTCAGCTCCTCGGGCTTCATCTTCATGGCATGGTGCGCAATAGTATAGAACGCCATG
>JAPLWZ010000050.1 GCA_026396335.1 Microcaldota archaeon
CCAAGGATAAGCGCCCGCGCCTCGTGCGAATCCCCTGCAAAAGATGTCTTTGCAAACACTGATGCATTGGAATTATTTGCAAACAGGTAAAATGCGGCAAAGTATTCGCTTGGCTTGCCTGAAAATTCAAGCGCGAGTTGCGCGGGTTTTTCCCCATCAACTGCAATTACAATAGCATCCGTGAAAAGTGCGAGCGCAAGCAAATAGTCGTCAGGCTCCTTTCCGGTTAGGGGGCGCGCAAGTTGTTCTTTCAGCGCATTGCCCCTCTTCAGCGCTTCCGAAATTGAGAGAACAACTGCGTTTCCGTCAACCTTTTTTCCAACTGTCATCTTCCCCTTTGCCATCTTAAAGCCGGAAATCTCCGCCGTGCCGTGTCTTTTCTCAAGCAGCGCAACTGCACTCTGGCGCACCTGCAGCAGCCAGTCAGGCTCAGCTAGGAATGCGGAAACCTCGCGCACTTTCTTTCCCAGCAACACTTCTTTCGCCATAGTAAACTAACCTACCGAACCCTCCATTTCCATTTCAATCAGCCTGTTCATCTCGACCGCGTACTCCAGCGGAAGCTCCTTCACAATCGGCTCAATGAAGCCGCGCACCACGAGCGAGAGGGCCTCTTCCGCATCAATCCCGCGGCTCATCAAATAGAACAATTGCTCCTCGCTGATTCTGCCAACCGACGCTTCGTGCCCAATCATTGCGTCCTTGCTCCGGATATCCATCACAGGGATGGTTTCTGCTTTTGACTCGGAATCTACAATTATTGTATCGCAGCGCACGTTGGACTTCACGCGCAGCGCATTTTTCGCAACAAACAGCTTTCCCCTGTAGCGCACTATGCCGCCCTGCTTGCAGATGCTCTTGCTCACTACCTTGCTTGAAGTGTCTGGCGCCATGTGGAAGATTTTTGCGCCATTGTCCTTGATCTGCCCTGCTCCGGCAACTGCGATATTCAAGTGCTCGGCGCGCGCCCCTCTCTCCATGAGCATGCTGCACGGGTAGAGCATGGTCACTTTCGAGCCAAGCGTCCCGCCGACCCACTCCATCACCGCGTCCTCGTATACCATCGCGCGCTTCGTATTCAGGTTGTACACATTCGTGCTCCAGTTCTGTATTGACGTATAGCGCACGCGCGAATTCTTGTGCGCAAATATTTCGACAACTGCCGCGTGCATCGAGTCTTTTGTGTAATGCGGGGCAGAACAGCCCTCAATGTACTGCACCTGCGCGCCTTCTTCCGCGATAATGAGTGTGTGCTCGAACTGCCCGAATCCTGGATAGTTCATCATGAAATAAATCTGGAGTGGCATTGGCACCTTTACTCCCTTCGGCACGTAAACAAACGAGCCGCCTGACCAGAATGCGCCGTGCAGCGCCGAAAACTTGTTGTCTGTGGCAGGCACGCACTTTGTCATGAAATATCTCTTCACTATCTCCGGGTACTCGCGAACTGCCGAGTCCATGTCTGTGAATATCACGCCCAAGTCAGTCATGCTCTTCCTTAAGCTCTTGTAAAGCACCTCTGAATCATACTGCACGGATGCGCCGGCAAGGAATTTGCGCTCCGCTTCAGGTATCCCGAGCCGCTCAAAAGTATTTTTTATTTCGGATGGCACCTCTTCCCAACTGTTCGGGCTTGTGTTTTCCTTGCCCTTTGGCCTCACGAACCCGACGATATCATCAAAATTAAGATGCGACAGGTCAGGCCCCCAGGTGGGAACGGGCTTGGACAGGAAAATCCGAAATGATTCCAGCCGTTTTTCCCTCATCCAGTCCGGTTCCCCCTTTACCTCTGAAATTTCCTTCACAATGTCAATCGTAAGCCCGGTATGCTGCGCCTTTTTGCCCACATGGAGTGCAGCATCTCCTGTTGGCGCCTTGCGTAGCGCAGCGTCACGCCCGTATTCCTTCAGGATGGTTTCGTCCATGTTTTCATCTTCCTTAATCCTCAATCGCATTCTTGTAAGCCCAGGCATAGCCCTGCTCTTCAAGCTTATTGGCCAGCCGCCCGTCGCCTGAAAGTATTATTTTGCCGTCCTTCATGACGTGCACCTTGTCCACATGTAGCCCCTTGAGTATCCTTGCGTAGTGCGTCACAATCACGATGCCCGTTTCCTTTTTCCTAATGAGCGCAAGCGTCTGCGCGATTTTCGAAAGGGCATCCACATCTAGCCCAGAGTCAAGTTCATCGAGAAGCGCTAAGCGCGGCTCAAGCACTGCCAGCTGCAGTATTTCGCTCCTCTTCTTCTCGCCGCCGGAGAATCCCTCGTTCACTCCCCGTTCGGCAAATGAAGGTTCCATTCCGAGAAGCTTCATCTTGTCGCGCAGTATCTTTTCGAATTCAGCAACTGACACTTCCTTTCCGAACCGCGCAGCGTAAGCTCTTCGCAAGAAAGCGGAAAGAGTCACGCCCGATATCTCATTCGGCGATTGGAATGCGAGGAACATGCCAGCTCTTGCCCTCTCATGCGGTTTCAGTGCGAGCAAATTCTTCCCGTCAAACTCAGCGCTTCCCTTCACACTGTATTTCGGATGCCCGGCAAGCGCGTTCAGAAGCGTGCTTTTGCCCGAGCCGTTCTGCCCCATAATCACGTGCACTTCGCCAGGCTGCACTGTGAGGGAAACACCCTTCACAATCTCGGTCTCGCCCGCGTAAACTTTGAGATTTTTTGTTTCAAGAAGCGCCATCACAATTCCTCCGTGTATGACATGCAGATTGCACAGGGGTCGTTTTCGCCGAGCTTTGATCCCTTGGCAATCACCACCACTCTTGCTATTTCCGCATTCAGTTCCGTTCCCTTAAGCTCGCCCTCATCGATTCTTTTTGCGAGCCTGCAGCACGCATCCTTTGCCTCTTTCTTCAATTTCATGCCGCCCCTCTTGCCTGACATGTACTGCGAAATCGCCGCAGGCGTGGTGCCAAGTGCAGCAGCTATTTTTCCGCGGGGCATTTTTGCCTTCTCCAGGCAGAGTGCAATCTCGCGGGAGACTGATGGCAGTATTTTCCAATGGACTTCTGAGCAGGGCATCATATGATCACCAACGGCCTCGATAACGGATAATTTAACGATTGTTAAGATTTAATAAACAATTGTTAAGTACGGTGCCAAAACCAAACCTTTAAAACACGTTTAACCACAAATGAGGCATGTTAACTCTCCAGCGCCATCAACTCTTAAAGAAAAGTCAGGACGTATCTGGTAGTTTGCAGGCTAAATTTCCAGTAAAAGGTAACATTTTCGGATTAGGTGGGCAATTTCCATTTTTTGAAAAACAGCTAAACGTTACCAATCTTCCCAAGATGAAAGTACCACCCACCATTTCAAATGATTTCATGACGCAGTTGAGATACGAAGAAATTTCCCATCACCACCTGAATTATCTGGTATTGTCCAACCACATGATCCGTGAAACTTGTAGGCTTGCTCAAGAAGAAGCACCCTTGGAAAGAGTGAATTACGAGAAATTTCTTTCAATTCTTAAGAACACCTTGCGGGTAAAAGACGAGCCAGTGCCATATGAAAAGCAGGACTTGGTGTGGCATCTGGGCGATGCGATTTCCAGAGTAGAAATAAAGCGAATTATTTCAAAGGAAGGCAAGGAGAAATTCAAAAAGTTTCTAGGCAGCATACACGAAACGGTTGATGGATACAAAATGCTTCTCGAGGTAATCTCCCCCTACGATACAATCTACCATGCACTTTTCAGGGCAGCCTTTTTCATCACTCTGCTTTACGACCGAGTAGAGTCAATTGCCAAAAACTGATATTGTTTCTACTTGAAAACTTTCCCGGTCTCCTCAGCCCAGAACAGCAAGTCGAGATGGCTCATCGGGATGCCGATGCGCCGGCAGAACGAGGACATTTTCTTTTCTATTTCAAAGTAGCGTTTTTTCGTAAGCGATTTTGGCAACGCGCGGATTGCGCCGTACTTCACGAGGTTCTTCATGATGTGCCGGTCTAGTATCGCGATCGTTTCGCCCCGCCCAACATTTCTCAAATAATGCGCGCACTCCTTGAGCCCAATGCCTTTCACTTCCTTCAGAAGAACGGACGCGGCATGCGCTTCGCTGCCGTCGAATGTAATGTGCTTCAGGCGCGCGAAGTTATCCGGGCGGAATTGTTCCCGCGCCTCGACAAGATAAACTGCCTTCTTGTTGTGGAAGCGCGTCTTCTTCGCAAGAATTGCACGGATTTGCGAGGTGCTGCCTGAAAAAAGAAGATTGTACTCTTTCAGTTCCTGTATTGCCTCATTGCAGCTGAAAGCCTTGCTCTGCGGGGTGAGTATGCAAAATGCGAGTTCCTCGAAAAGAATGCGCGGAGGGGGCTTGCCAACCTTTTTGAAATGGAGGAGCCGTTGCTGGATTTCATGCTTGCGCTTGCGGTATTTTGATTGGAGCTCAGCTATTTTTTCCATTCACTTTCTCCCCTTTATGGAAAATTTTCCGGATGGGAGTGCAAGAAGGATTTCATCCGGGTTGGCGCGAAGGAGCCCTGCGACCCTTTTTGCCGCCTGCCCCTTCTCAAAGTTGCCAAGCGAGAGCATGGCGCCAAGTTTTTGTGCGCCAGGATGGACTTGCGGAAGGCAGATTATGATGCCCTCCTGCATGCCAACTGCCAGGCCCAGCGGCGTTTCCCTGAACCATTCCCGCTCGCCTGAAATGGCAAAGCCGCCTGAACCCACAAAGCCGCCCTGCGCGTGCTTGCTCAACTGCATTTTTTTAACAGCGTAAACATCCACTGCCGCGGCGCCCACTTTCCATGCTGATGAGTGTGATGCCGCAAACTGTGCGGCTTCCTTTTTTTCCTGCGGCGTTGCGTCTTTGCCCCCCACTAAAATAGTGGCAGGCGCGCCTTGTATGTCTGCGTGGAAGAACAGGTCGTCATCTGTCATGGTTTTAGCTACGAGCATGTCGTTTTGCTTGGCATCCCTGCCCGCGACCACAAGCTTTTCGCCTGAAGTATAGAACCAGCGGTATTTCTCAAACCATTTCTTGGTGCGTTTCATCTTAGGGGCGACTTTGGAGGAAACCGCAAGTTCATGCTCCTTTCCGGCGCTTTCCATTTCCTTCTTTGTTTCCTCTATCGCCTTTTTGGCGCCCGCTTCCTTTGATGCAAGTTCTTTTGCCAGCCCGTAGTAGGCAGAGGCATTCTCCTGCGCGGTCTTGCGGAAGTCCAGTTTGAGCTTCATGGAATAGGTATCGGGTGAAACCGTTAAATAGGATAGTCGTCACAATCTGAAGCGGTGTTTCCCATGGCAAAAGGTTTCATGAAAGGCGGCGATGATGATTCCTACACGGTGATTATCGGTAACACAGGGGGTTCGATTTTGGTATCTCCTGCCATTTATACGTATTACTCTGCAAAGTTTTCAGACGAGGAAAGCGCAAAGAAATTCCTGGAAAGCGCCAAGGATCTCATAAATGAGCTAAACGAAAAGCTGGAACGGGGATTTTTGGATTTGGATAAAGAAACGCTTGCCACAATCAAGGAAAAAATTTCGGATTTTGGCGGAAAATACGAAAAACACGAATCACATTCCAAATCCCTCAAGGTGGCTGTAGTGTACAACGCAAAGACGCTCGCTGAAATAAGCGAGAAGGCGGGGGAGAAAGCCCGGAAGGAAGAGGGCAAAATCGAGCAAATCCCCCCTGCTAATCCGAACGACAAAATCAAACTCAAACAGCTTTGAGCAGCCGGAGCCAGCCCCTCGCTAGCTTTAAAAACTGTTTATCGTCAATAGGTACAGGTGCGACCCATGGTATCTAGGAATATGGCAAAAACGGCATACTATTCCCTAATATTCACCATCATATTCTTCGGGATTGTGTACGCGCAAACAGCCCAGCTCAAGAACGCGCTGGAGTCGCTGTGCTCAAGCGTGCACGAACTGGTGCCAATAGCGGCAATGCTCATGATTCTTCTCGCAGCAGTCATCTATGCCACGGGGCAAATGATGGGCGCAGAGACGCGCGCAAGGGCGAACGTATGGGCAACATCCTGCCTTACTGGTGCGATCATAGGTATATTGATTGCGACAATCGCGCCGGCAGTGCTTGCGATAATCGCAGGCCCTGGCTACACTATCGCGTGCTGATCGGGGAAACTCCTTTCTGTTTTGTTTTTAAATTTAGTTTGACCACTGCATCAATATGGAACCGGCGCTTGCAGTTGGCATTTCAATAACGGTCATCATGCTCTCCGCGCTAATTTTCGAGCGGCTCAAGCTCCCCTCAATACTTGGCGTATTGGCGGCAGGCATGCTGGTCGGCCCCTATTCGCCGCTTGCAGGCGTGAACATAATGGGCGTGGACTTCGGAACAATAATAATCTCCGACCCATCTCTCGTTAGCGTATTCGCGGTAATGGGCGCGGCACTCATCTTGTTTGGCATAGGGCTCGAATTCTCGATAATCAAGCTCACGCAGATCGGGCTGTTCACATTCATTGCAGTCGTGGTGAAAATCGGCATAGTCTACCTGGCAGCATACGCCGCGCTTGCCGCATTCGGTTTTCCAAACCAGACAGCCGCACTGGTGGCAATCGCGCTTTCCTTTTCCTCCACGCCGATAATAATCAAGCTTCTTGAAGTGGGTGGGAAAATCAGGCGGCCGGAAGTTCCGTTCATCATTTCTATTTTGATAATTGAAGACCTTCTTGCCGTCTTCTTCCTGGGCCTTATTGCAAAGCCCGCGGCAGGCCTGACCGAATACTCATTCATAATCTCGCTTCTGCGTGTGGTTCTCACATTCGTCTTCGCCTATTTGGTGCTCTCCCGCATAATCAACAAATTCCTCTCGCTCGTTTCAAAATCAGACGAGCTTACAATACTTGGCATGGTCAGCCTGGTGCTTGTCATCGGCTACATCTCGGAAGCAATAGGCCTGTCATTCTCGGTCGGCGCATTCCTTGCAGGCTCAACCATTGCCGGCTCTGCGGAATCAAAGCGCATTGAGGAAAAAATAAAACCATTCAACTCACTTTTCGCGTCATTCTTCTTTTTCTCAATCGGACTTCTGGTAAATATTTCAGGCGTGCTTGCCAACATCCCGCTTCTCATCCTTTTCATCGTGGTCGGGATATTGGTGCGCTTTGCCGCAGGCGGCGCTTCCGCGTATTTCGCAGGCTACCAAGGGCGTTCTGCATGCTTTTGCGCAGCCGCATTCCTTTCAATGTCCGAGCTCTCGCTCCTTCTCATGAGCCAGGGCGCGGCAACAGGGCTGGTGCCCGCGGCATTCCTCGGGACATTCGCATTTGCAATAATAGCGTCCTCATTCATTTCAGCCTGGCTCATTAACCGCGAGAACGAGGTATACAACATGCTGCAGTCGCTAGTGCCGCAGATGCTGATAAAGAACGTGCGGGTGCTGCGCTCCACCGCGCTTGGCATGCGCCGCGCAGTATCTGAGTCGTCGCGCTACTATAGGGTGGTGGAAAAGCTCCCGTCAATCGCAAATCAAACCGATTCGCTCTCCTCTCGCGAGCAGCTGGTCCTTACTTCAAAAAATGCCTCGCTCCTTGCAATATTTTCCACTGCGTGCTATCTGGCGATATTCTTCACCTCCCAGCCAGCATGGGAATTCCTGAACCAGTTCTTTGTATTCATCCTGATCGCATTTTTCGTGGCAGCCTCGCTGTTTTTGGTGAATGCGAAGTCTGCGGCAAATTCCCTTCTCAAGATGATATTGCGCTCCGGCTCAGGCGCAAAATACGCGGCAATTGCGCACTTTTTCTTCTCAATATTCTTCCTTGTGCTCTGCGTGGTATTCCTCTGGGCTTACTCGCTTGCGCCCGCATCGCTTTCGGTAATTCTTGTGCTGCCAACGGCGGTATTCGCCGTGCGCAGCATAATCTCCACCTTCAAGTCTATCGGCGGCGGAAGGCTCTGATCTCCAATGCTTTCGCTAATTAGTAGGAAATTAAAACTAAAAAAGAAAAATTAAAAAAAAAGAAACTTACAGCAAGTCGCCGTGCTTCGGGGGCTTTCCGCCTGTCTGGGTGCCGCTCTGCGCGCCGCCTGCCGGACCAAGCTGGATTCTTGGCGGGATGATTGGCGGGGAGAGATTCACGGGCCTTACAACAAGCGTGCCGTTTGTGCCGCACGTGTAGTTGATTGCATTGAGTATGTTCTCAGCGAATTCATCCGGAAGCTTCTTTTCCTTTGTCCAGGTCGCCTCAACCTCCTTGGTGATTTTCGGATCCTCTTTTGCAATAATAGTGCCCTTCATCTTCAATTCGCCAACGCCCTCGTTGTACGCAGCTGCATAGTTGAATGTTATGTGTATTTCGCCCGCCTTGACAGACACGGTGTCGAGCCCGATGTTCACATTCAGGCCCGATATGTCCTCTTCCTTGTCGCGGTGCGCTTCCACGTGCGTGATTTTGATTCCGGTTATCATACTATCATCTCCTTCTTCTTATTGCATGAGTTGCTTGCAGAAAACAATAAAAATCAGTCTTATGGCCTCAAGTTACAGGCGCAGTTCCTGCCCCGGGCGAAGCGCCACTCCTTTCGTGAGCCCGCCGAGGTCTGATGTGAACTCGCTTGGTTCCTGCGCTATCTTGTCATAAGTATTGTAGGTCATCGGCACCGCCACTTTTGGGCGCATGTCTTTGATCATCGAGTTCGCGGCAAACGGGTCCATTATCGAGCCGCCGCCAATGGGCACAAGCGCAACGTCGCACTTTATCCTTCCCATGTCCGTGAACGAGTAAGTGTCGCCTGCGTGGTAAACAGAAATGCCGTCTCCCTTTACAAGGAAGCCGACCGGGTACTGCGACTGCGGGTGAACCGCTTTCATCACTTCAACATCAATTCCTTTCGAGGTGAACTTGTCGCCTGTCCTCACATCCACCTTGAATCTGTCTGAAATGTCAAGCTTCGCAAGCGCAGGGCGCGAAGCCACAACTGTTGAGTAGCACCTGTCTGAAATTTCCTTCACAACTTCAGGCTCGCAGTTCTGCGGCTCCTCGGACGTTAAGAAAATCATGTCGCACTCACGCACGGCGTGGTAGTTGAGCGCCGACTTCACGAGCCGCCTGTTGCCGCCTAGCGGGTCTGCCACAGCAGGATTGAAGAGCATTACGATGTTCCCAAGCTTCACCTGGAAGCACGAATGCCCATAATATGTGATTGAGCGCATAGTTTTGCTCTTTGGCTCCACAGATTTAAATAAATACTGCCCGAAAGCAAACCATGGAAGCTTCGTCGGTAAAATGCGTGCTGTTTGCAATCGTCGCGCTTGCGCTCCTTACGTCGGCAGCATCCGCCGACTTCTACATGCGCTCGCTCTCCGTGTTCATCAACATAAACCGCGACGGCAGCGCGAATGTGGAGGAGCGCGTGACAATGGCGATCAACAGCACGCAGTCCCGCGACCTTTACGACATAACCCGCTCGGCATACTCAGACCTTGCGACATGGAAGGACCGCACTGGGCTCTCTGAAATGCGCCACCACATAAGCCGGGCAAGCGCGGAAATAACCGACATACGCGTGCTTCCGCAGGCGGTTGACTTCTGCAATTCCTTCCTTGGCATCTGCCAGGCGTCCGTATTGATAGATTACCGCGTGTCTGCATCCGAAAACGGGAGCGGGCTCGTGAGCATGGCGCACTACAAGCCTCGCACCGCGAACTATTCGCTCCAGCAAAACTCACTCTCGTTCGAGCAGACAAAAACCGGCGACATCATACTGCCGCCCAACACAAACATCACAATATCCATTCCGCAATCGGCGCAGAAAATTTATTTCTCCACAGTGCCTGCCAACCTTGCAAATGAGGCAGACAACTTCCGCTTTGACCAGTCGGCAAACGTCCGCTATTATTCCGGGCAGAAGAGGATATTCACCTGGCAGGGCGACACGCTTTCCAACTTCCAGTTCACGTATGAAATAGAATCCCCGCTCGAGAGTGAAGTGCTTGACTTCTTCCACGCATCCGAACAGGCAGTCATAATACTTTTCATGGGGCAGGAAGGGTTTGCCGCATTCATCATAATATCCGCAATAGCAGCATCCATCTACTACTTCAACAAGCTCAACAAGTGAGCGCTATTGTGATGTTATGCTGCACCAGGTGGAATCCCGCATTCTTTCCGCACTTGCCGGCAGGATGAGCGCGCAGGAACTCTCCCGGGCAGCCGGAGTTCCGCTTGATTCTGTCTTCTCATTCGCGCAATCACTAAAGGAAAAAGGCTATGTAACGCTCGCACAGGAAGAAACACAAGCGCTCTCGCTCACAGAAGACGGGATGCGCTGCGTCGCATCTGGATTCCCGGAAGAGCGCGTGCTTGAGGCAGCAAAAAGTTCTCTCTCAATCTCTTCGCTCACACAAGAAGAGCGCTCCGTCGGCGTTCCTTGGGCCACGAAAAACGGCTGGGTGAAGATAGAATCAGGAACACTGAAGGCGACTGGTACTGCGCCTGTGAGCGGCGATTACGCATTGAAGAAGTCCCTCTCGGCAATCGCTGACGGCATCCCTACTGATGAGCAATTAGTTGCAGTCCTTCTCAAGCGCAAGCTCGCGCAGCAAAAAATCTCCAAAATGCTCTATTTGGAGCCGACAGCAATGGCGCCTGAAGCGGAAACCTCCTCTGGAGCTATCGCAGCAGAAACAAATATACTCACTCGCGAAATGCTCCTCTCTGGCAACTGGGAGACTGCGCACTTCAGAAAATACGACGTATCCGCGCCTGTTGAAATCCCTGCGATAGCAAAGCGCCACATGATCTCGCGCCTTCGCAAAAAGATTTCCACAATATTCACTGACATGGGTTTTGAGGAGATGCGCGGGCCTGAAATGCAATCCTCATTCTGGAATTTTGATGCGCTCTTCCAGCCGCAGGACCACCCTGCGCGCGACTTAGCAGACACATTCTACCTGAAAGGCAAGGGGGCGCTTCCGAAAGACGACGCGCTCCTTTCTCGCATAAAAAAAATCCATGAAAAAA
>JAPLWZ010000006.1 GCA_026396335.1 Microcaldota archaeon
AAGCCTTCTTTTTAATTTTCGTCATTCCACTAGCGTAGCAATGGTAAAGCGCATCTTTGGCATCAACTTCTTCGACGCATTCATAGCTGGCGCGATGACTGTCACGGTTCCGCTCATGATGGCTGACAGAGGAATTGGCATTGCCACCATTGGGCTTGTGTTCGGTGCTGCGCCCATACTCAAGCTTCTCGTAAGAATAGGCGCATCTGCGCTTGCAGACACTGTTGGCGAACGGTCAGTTTACGTCCTTTCCGCGCTTGGGAACATTGGGCAATCAGTCACCTATGCATTCGCATACAGCCCGCTCGCATTCGGAGTGGGAAAAACATTCGACGCAGTGCGCGAGTCCACATTATGGGCGGTAAACCGCGCATCGGTGATTGCAGCCGCTCCGGACAGGGGACATTTTGCGCTTGGCGGGCTTTTGTCCGGCAGATACATGTACAATGCGGCAGGCTCGCTTTGCGTTGGAATGCTTTTCGCCGCAGGCGGCTACAATCTGCTGCTTGCCGCTGCAGTCACACTCTCATTATTCATGCTGCTTGCAGCACTCGGGGTGAAAAGCACCAATGTAAAGGGCGTAAAAGTGAAGCTGTCTGATTTTTCCTACTCGGGGCGGAGCAAGCTATTCTTGGAAACCGCTGGCGCCCAGCTCGTGGGAAGCGCGTTTTATGTAGCCACAATATATACGATAATACCGATTTATTTCCTGAGCCTCGGGCTTTCCCTCGGACAGATAGGCGCGCTTTATGCCGGATACTTCCTGATTGAGGGCAGTGTGCTAAACGCGATTTCACACAAGAAAATAAGCACGGCGAAGATTGCTTATGTATCCGCTGCGATGTTCGTGGTGTGCCTGCTTGGCATGGCGCTTGTGCCCCTGGCTGCTGCAGGATTCTTCCTTGTGATGGCAATAGGCGACGGCGCGCTTTCAATTGCCTGGGAAGAGGCGAATTACAGGATTGCGTCACGGAGCAAAAGAAAGGCGACAGACCTTACTGCGCTTAGCATTCCATCTTACCTTGGAGTGGCATCAGCCACAGCAGTTTCGGGCTTTGTCGCTGCATCGTACGGCTACCTGCCAATATTTTTGGCCTGTGCAGTGTCTGAAGTGGGCTTTGCGCTTTGGTGCCTGCGGCTACGGAATGTGAAGGGCTAAAAACGGTTCTATTAGTTGTACCTTACGGGGAAAGGAGAAGCTTTATATAGAAGTTAAGGCATATAGTAATTCTGCGCCTTTTGACAGATTCGCCATGAGGTCAATGTAAGTAATCTGATGCAACATAATCAATCTGTTGCACATGGGTGAGAATATGAGCGAAGAGATAAAGAACGACATCATAACGGCATGGAACCGCTACATCTCCACCCAGCGCAGGCGCTATGCCAAGAATGAAGGCTCCACTACTCAGCATGAGAACACAATGAGGGCTTTCAAGTCAGGCATTGTGGAGCACCCGAAGCTTTCCAAGAAAGAGAAGGAAGAGCTTCTGCTTCAGATGGGCTTTGTTGCCACCACGAAGATGGCATAAGAAGAGAGTAAAACGCGGCTGAAAATTATTTCTCCTTAGCATTAGCCAGATTAGCCGATTTTGATTATTTTTTGGCATCAGAGTCAAGTCACGTCATCATAGGTCCGCAGCAGAAGCCGCGGGAACAGTGGAGATCAGTCCACTGGATCAGAGTCGTACTTGTCATCATTTGCCATCAGTGTCAGATTAATTCCTCTAATCTTCTTCCTGCCATTTTTGCCTTCTTGAGTGTGATTGTGAAGTTTTTTGTTTGCTCCTCTAGCAGGTGGATTGAGAAAAAGTACCAACCGTCGCGCGAGACTCTCCAGCCGATGAGATAGGTGATGCCCGTCACATCCTCCCAGCGCTTCATGCCCGCGTAGCGCTCGCGGTCGAACGAGAGCGAGCCTGAGTCCCATGCCTTGCACTCTATTGCGTACTGCTTGCCTGCCTTGAATGCCAGTAAGTCAGGCGAGAGGGAATTCACGCCACTGCCTGCGGCACGGATTACCTCAAAGCCGTGCTCTGAAAAGTAATGGATTAGTTCGCGCTCTGCGCGCGCTCCCTTAACATAGGTGCCGAATGTCATAAAAATCCCGGATTTTTATTATTCGAGCGGTTCGCCGCTCGAATGCCATAACTAAAGGATGAGAAGAAAAAGAATAAGAAGGGAAAAGAATTTCGCGCTTATACTTCGTTTTCCTCAAGGCAGTCTTCGCAGCGGAGCTTTCCCTCGTCGCGCTTGAGCTCGTCGGAGTAAGTTCCGCAGACCTCGCACACGCCGGTGAAATATTCGCTTGGCTTGCTCGCGCGAATCTCCTGCATTTCGGTGATTACATCCACCATGCCAGGGTAAACGCGGAGAAGGTCGCCTTCCGTGATGATGCCTACGAGGCGGCCCGACTTGTCAACCACAGGAAGCCTCTTCACCTTGTTATTGCGAAGCGCGAGTGCGGCCGTTTCAATCTTGTCAGATGCCTTGATTACCTTGAGCGGCCTGCTCATCACGGACTTCAGCTTGGTCTTAACAGGATCCTTGCCAGCTGCGATTATCTTGTATACTATGTCGCGTTCGGTGATAATGCCTTTTGCCTTGCCCTTCTGCGTGACTATGATTGAGCCCACATTTGTTTTTTTGAGCAAGCGCGCGGCGTCACGAACTGACTTGTCAGCCGGAAGCGTGAACACTCCGACGGTCATGCATTGCCCTACTTTTACGTCCATCTTCATGATTCCCACCTCCTGTTCCGCATACTTCGAAAGAAGTGCGGAGATGGCAGTTGCGACTGCCAAATTGCAATTCGCTATCAAACTTTTTAAATTGAAGCTGCTAAATTTTTGTCAGTTGATTCGCATGGAAGTGAGAAGCCTGATTGCCGGCGCGCTCGTGCTGTTCGGTATTGAGAATATTATGGCGTTTTTCAAAATCGGGATAACCGGATTGCCAAACAGCCCAGTAGTCTCTATTGTGTTCGGCGTGGCGTCCATACTGGTCGCTTACTACTTGCTGCGCATGTAAGAAACTGCTGGCTACCTTTTTAGCAGATTGAGTTCAACATGCTTTTCCTTTTTGGCAGCATCATTGAGGATGGCGTTCTGATCGGAAACAGGCACATCCGAGTATGTGTAGAATGTTTTTATCGAGCCGGCCGGCCCAGTGAGAGAAAGCAGGATTTGTTCGCCTTCGTTAAGATGGATTTTCTCCACCACTTTCTCGGCATCGTTTCCGCCGTAGTGGGTGAGAAACTTCCCTATCACTGCAAACGGCTTTTTCTCCCTGTGGCGATATACTAAAAGATGAGAGCCCTTGGAGCCAGTTGAAACCCCAAATTCTACTGTCTTTTCATTTGACAAGTATAACCCTGGTTGGACTTGTTTTATACCATCAATCTTGATTTGTGCTAGGTTAATTGCCATTGCCCCACCCTTGCGGAAATCTGTGCCAAACTGCTTTTAAGGGGCGCTGAAACGACGAACATGCGCACCTTTATATACAGGGTTTTTCATATCTCGTACGCTGTGCGTGGATGGCAGCAGGAGTCCCAAAAGGGCTGTGAATTTCCTGTCAACAACGCACCGCATATTTAAGAAAATTAAAAGAATGATGAATTATCAAAAAGAACTGAACAAAAGCAAAATCACAAGATTGGAAAACAAGTAGTTCACAAATCAAAAAGAGAAAAATAAATCACAAGGATTTCACGCTCATTTCCGCTTTCCCGATTAAGGGGAAAGAGGGGCAGACGGATAGCCTGCTGAAAAGACCCTGGCAGATGCCAGGGCGAAGAGCCTGAAACTTTTGCAGACGGAGCAGCGCAGATGGCAACGGTATTTACAGTCCGTGCAAGCCCGGGCAAGGGAAGTTTTTCTGTTTCCCTCGCTTCGGATACCCCACTTGTGCTCCGCGTAGGCATAATGGCCGCGCCCGAAAAGGGCGAGGCGAACCGTGAACTTGTTTTCCAGCTTGAGAGAATGCTAGGCTGCACTGTACAACTCCTGTCCGGGCAAACCGGCAGGAAAAAGGCGCTGGCAGCGAATTGCTCGCAGGAGCAGTTGGTTGCAAAAGTGAAGGAATTCAAAGAAAATGAAAAAAATGAAAGGTGAATCACATGGGAAAAACATACATTGACACAGTCAAATATCTCGTTTATGCAAACGTGGATATCGAAGGGTTGGTGGAAAAGCCGGACGTGGTCGGCGCAGTCTTCGGGCAGACCGAAGGGCTGCTTGGCGACGAGCTGGACCTCCGCGAACTCCAGAAAAACGGAAGAATAGGCAGGATTGAAGTGGACCTCCAGCCTCGTGGCGGAAGGAGTGTCGGCAAAATAAAACTGCCCTCCTCGCTTGACATGGTTGAAACCTGCATTCTCGCAGCTGCACTTGAAACTGTTGACCGCGTGGGGCCGTGCGAGGCAAGAATCGGGGTTGAGAAGATTGAGGACACCAGGAATTCCAAGAGGAAGGTGCTGGTGGACCGCGCAAAGACACTGCTCAAGAGCATGCTTACAAACGAAATACCCGAGAGCAAGGAAATCTCGGAGATGGTGCGCCAGGAAGTGAAGGTCGCAGAAATTTCTGAATACGGCCCTGAAAAGCTTCCGTGCGGGCCCAATATCGAGAAGGCAGATTCAATCGTTATTGTGGAAGGCAGGGCAGACGTGCTTGTCCTCCTAAAGAACGACATTACAAACGTGGTTGCAGTGGGCGGCGCAAACGTGACAAATGCGATTGCAAAGCTTGCGCGCGAAAAGGAAGTCACTGTTTTCCTTGACGGCGACCGCGGCGGAGACATTATCCTGAATGAATTGTCCCGCGTTGCTGACATTGACTTTGTGGCGCGCGCGCCTGCAGGCAAGGAAGTTGAGGAGCTCTCAAGAAAGGAACTCATCAAGTGCCTGAGGGCAAAAGTGCCGTTCGAGTCCGCGTCAAGCCCAGCCCCTTCACCTGGCGGTGATGAGCGCAGGGGCGGAAACGAATACCGGGAGCGCGATCAGCGCGGCGGAAGGCGTGAAAGGTACGACGACCGCAGGCGCGACGATCGGCGCGAGGCGCCCAGGCGCGAGGAGCCAAATGTTCCCGCGCAAAGCGTGAGCGCACCATTGCCAATGCCCGTGCAGCAGATGGCGCAGCAGGAGATGCCCGTGCCTTCTCCGCCTGCAGATGAGCCAGCAGCATCAAACAAACTTGCAGAAGTGCCTGCACCGCTGCTTTCCTCTCTTGACGAGCTGGAAAACACGCTCCGTGCGCGCTTCTACAAAAGCTTGGCAATGTCTTTAGGAAGCCCGCGAACGTACTCATATACACGAAGACGTAAGTGCGAATCAGGGGCTAGCTGCCCCATCTTTTTTCTTTTTTTTCTCTTTTTATTTTTCTTTTCCTCTCGATATTTTCCCGTTCTTCCCCCTCACCGCCATTCCGCACGCTTTTTCTTCCTTTTGCACCCTATTTTTGCGTGGTTGGTGCGCATATGAATTCACAGAAACTCATTGCTAACGTGTTCAATGCGAAAACTTGGCAGAAGAAGCGAAAGCAAGACCTAAGTGATTCGCTGAAAAAATACGAGCTCGAACTGAACAAAAAGCTTGCCTCGAAAACTCGTCTGAGAAAATTGGAAAACGTGCTTAATGAAGAC
>JAPLWZ010000001.1 GCA_026396335.1 Microcaldota archaeon
GCGAGTGGTGCACCGCGCGCTTGCCACAAGCAAAAGGGGCACCACGATAATGGTGTTCAAGACAGAAGAGGAGAGAGACTCATTCAAAGATTCGCTTACCTCCACAAGCAAGCTTGCAGTTGGCTTGAAGATGGAAGTGAACGGCGGGAACATATTGCTTCTTCCGGTGAGGAATGCGATTTCCGCCTACTTGAAAGGGATAAACAGGTAGAGACGGGCGAACCTGCCAGCCCATTGCTGTTAATTTTATAAACTCCCTAATCGTTTCCCTCTACGGGAGAAATTATGAGAGTTGCTATGCTTGGCTGGGAGTTCCCGCCTTTTGTTTCAGGTGGGCTTGGAGTCCACTGCTTTGAGCTTACGCGCCAGCTTTGCGAAAAAGGCGTGCAGGTGGACTTCTTCATGCCTGTCAGCGGGAAAACCGTTGTTTCCCCGCACCCTAATTTGCGAATTATTGAGGTTGCAAAAACAGAGCTTCGCCCCTACCTTTTCTTCTCGAAAAAGGGGCAGGCTGCATACGGCGAGAATCTCATCAATGCGGTGAACGAGTACTGGGCAAAGTGCATTGAGCGCGTGATTGCCGCCTCATCCGAAAAAGGCAAGTACGATCTTGTACACACGCACGACTGGCTCACTTCCAAGGCAGGAAGCGCCCTTCGCAACAAGCTTTCCATTCCATTGGTGCAGACATTCCACTCGACTGAATTTGACAGGACCAGCTGGCCCTGGGAGTACATACTGGACATAGAGCGCTCTGCTGCAAGCAACGCAGACCTGATAATCGCAGTGAGCAAGCGGACGCGTGCGCAGGTAATGCGGCTTGGCGCAGAGGAGAAAAAAATACGCGTGGTTTACAACGGAGTGGATTCGGAGCGATTTGGCGCGGTGAAAATAGATGCAAAAATATCGGCGCTCCTGAAAAAAGACAAAAAGATTGTGTTGTTTTTGGGAAGGCTCACAGAACAAAAAGGGCCTGTGCAGTTCCTGCACGCGGCGAAAAAGGTCCTTTCGAAAAACCCCAATGTACTTTTCCTCGTGGCAGGCAAGGGTGAGCTGCTCCCCATGCTCATCAACATATCACTTGAGCTTGGCATTTCAGACTCGGTTAAGTTCCTAGGCTATGTGCCGGAAGAGGAGCAGCAAAAGCTCTACAAAATCGCAGACGTTTACATTATGCCATCCACAAGCGAGCCGTTCGGCATAACCGCGCTTGAGGCAATGAGCTCGGGCGTGCCAGTCATAATCAGCAAGACATCCGGCGTGGCAGAAATTGTGCGCTCGGCAATACGCGTGGACTTCTGGGACATAAACGCAATGGCAGAGAAAATACTCGCAGTTCTCAAATATCCGCAGCTGACAAGCACCATGTCGCGCCTGTCAGTGACAGAAGCGGCCATTTATTCCTGGGAAAAGACCGCGGACGAAACGATAAAAATTTACGAAGAAGCGATGCGGCGCGGATGAAAAAGTCTGCGGACAGACTTTTTCAGCAGTGTAATGAGCGAAGTGAATTACACTACAAAAATAATTTCAGGAACCTATAAGTAGGAGGATAGAGAGAATATAGTGTGGGAAACCCATGGATGTCTGCATTTACTTTCAGGTACACCAGCCGCTGCGGCTTTCCAGCTACTCGCTTTTCACCGAGCACACAACAGATGGCGCGAGCTACTTTGACGACACGCTCAATTCGCAGATAATGCACAAGATCGCGGAAAAGTGCTATTTCCCGACGAATGCGCTCATGCTCGACCTTCTTGAGAAGCACCCGGAGTTCCGCATTTCTTATTCTCTCACAGGCGTTTTCCTTGAGCAGTGCAAGCGCTACATGCCAGAAGTGCTTGACTCGTTTGCCGCGCTTGCAAAAACTGGAAGAGTGGAATTCCTCTCTGAAACTTACTACCATTCACTGTCCTATCTCTTCACAGAGAAAGACGAATTCATCGAGCAGATAAAACTGCACTCGAACGAAATTTCGAAGTTTGCCGTGCCCTCGCGCGTTTTCAGGAACACCGAGGCGATGTTCTCAAATGACATTGCCTACCTTGTGGAGAGGCTTGGCTATACGGGAATACTTGCAGAAGGGCTTGAGCACATACTCGGCTGGCGCTCGCCAAATTATTTATACGGCGTGAAAGGCACAGAGAAAATAAAGGCGCTTCTTCGCCATTACAAACTGTCAGACGATATCGGTTACCGCTTCTCGGCAAAATGGTGGAGCGAGTACCCTCTCACAGCAGACAAATACGCGCGCTGGCTTGCCGCGCTTCAGGGCGACTGTGTGAATATTTTCATGGATTACGAAACATTCGGCGAGCACCAGTGGGCAGACACTGGGATATTCGAATTCTTGAAGTCATTCCCGGGCGAAACAGAAAAGCACAAGCACTTGCGGTTTGCCACGCCCTCGCAGCTGGTGGAAAGGATTCCAGCGAAAGACGACATAGATGCGCCGCAGGTAACCTCTTGGGCAGACATGGAACGGGATACGTCCGCATGGCTTGGCAATGAAATGCTCAGAAACGCATTTGCGCGCATAGAATCGATGGGTCCTGCGGTACCGGAAAAGAAAGACGAGGACATGCTCCGCACCTGGAGAATGCTCCAGAACTCAGACCACTTCTACTATATGTGCACAAAGTCCTTGTCAGACCAGGACGTGCACAACTATTTCTCACCGTACGACTCGCCCTTTGACGCGTACATAAACTACATGAACATACTTCAGGATTTCAAGGCGAAAGTTGAGAAGGAATAGGGGCAGAAGCGTGAAGAAACGATGCTAGTTTTTTAATCCAGGATGAAGCGGATGCTCATGAGAATAAGCCGCATTCAAGTCAATCTTGAAATTCCCATTTGCATCAAGTATTGAGGCCACGCCAGTGAATGCGCTTGAATTGCTAGATTCAATCTGCGATGAAACCCCGAAATTAGGAAGGACCAGCCTCATCACATATCCCCCGTCATTTAGTTTTGCAGTGATTTTGGCTGAGAACTGCACCAGTCCGTCGCTTTGCCTTGGATAGGAGGCAATCCGTATTGCAAAAGCGGATGGCAGAAGAGAATCAAACTCTGCTTTTATCAGAAGAGAGCCACTGCTGGAATTGACAGGTATGCCGTGCCTTAGGTCATAAACAAACCCGTCGAAATCCACTGCAAGAATGTTCCTGCAGATGCTTGCCACCAATTCCTGCGGCGTGCTCCTGATCTTTTTTGCATTCCAGCCAATCATGTCACGGAAGTGGCTGCCATCCAATTCAAGCTGCAGCCCCATTGTCTTTAGCTCAGCACGCTCTTCGCCATCTTTGTAGTAAACAGTAGCCTGCTCTGGCTCGATTATCTGCAGCAGCGCCTCGTTTGCCCGCGCATATGAATAGGAAATATTGAATCTTCCGACTTCCTTCGTGCTCAGGCGTATGGCATAATCACGGACATCAATCCTGCTGTTTGAATTATCACGGCCCGCCGTGCCAAACAGAAGCGTGTCGCCGGAATCACAGACAACCGCATGCGCGAGCTCGAACTGCAGCACGGCATTGTAGGGAATCTGATAAAGGAGGAATGAACTGAGAAAACCGTCTGCCACGCGATATGAGAGTATGCTTTTGTCCGACTGCTTGAGAATGTTGTTTCCGAACTCAGTCAATTTGCTAACCGCCTTGCTGTAATCTGCTTCGGATTTTGCCTCGCACGCCTTGAGCAGATAGCGCATGTTCCAGGTTTCGCTGTACAGGAAGAAGTTTAGCGCGGACTGCCGTTCGTATGTGCTCTTCGGGTTCGTTCTAACGCCTTCAACTCCAGGTATCTCAAACTCGAAGTAGCCCCTGAAAAGGTTTTTTTTCCGGGAGATTAGCTCCCTGTTGCGCAAGTATAGCGAATGCGCCTTGAGCAACTGTTCTGCCATGCTTCTCTTATGCGCGCTACCCTTTTTAAACCTAACGCTATTACACTAAAAACCACACTAATAAGTAGAACTCTTGCTTCCGCCGCACTGATTCCAAATATTGCCTTGCGTACTGACCAGCTCGCCGCCTTTTTCAGCATTGGTGGTAAGGAGAATCTTGCGGCTGAACGGGATCACTTCAATTTCCTTTTCCGAGCCTGCGCCGTCAGGCGATATCTTCACCTTTGCTTCCAAAAATGCCCTGCCCTTGCGCGTCTTGCTTTCCACTATTATGGATAGCGCTTCAGGCTCAACCTCGGAGAAAGGCTTGCCAGTATGCTCGCGGAATTTGCGCACGAACGATTCAAAATCCCTGCCGCAACCTTCAAGAAGATTGTAAAGGTAAGTGATATGGGAGGGACCGTAGAAGCCTGCGAACTTCCTGCTTATCTGCGAGCCCAAAAGTTCCATCTTGAATTCCTTTAAGAAAGTCCACGCTGTGCTCTTGCCGGAAGAGGATTCTTTCGAGAAAAGGAAGCCCTGCTTTTGGACAAGCGACAGGTTCATTGTTGCCACTTTCTCGGCAGAGAGATTTTTCGGCACAGTGAATGACTCTATTTCAAACAATCCGATGCCAGACACCACATGGAAAGGAGGCGTGTTGCCTTTATCTAAAGCCGGAAGACAGAACGGGCTCAGCACTATTTCATAGACAGATTTGCCTGTGCCATCCACTGGCGTGCGGACCCAAGAGCGCCCACCAACTGGCGAGTATTCGTCCGTCTTATCGTCATACGTATTTTTCCAGACCATGATTTCTGAAAGCGGATCAAGTGTGCTTGCGCAGATGTTATTCAGGAGCGAAACCGCACCAGGCTGCAACCCCGCTTTAAGTGCGAATGCTACGATGGAATTGTCCGTGCCGGATATTCCATTGAAGCCGTTTTCAGCCGCCCGTTTCATGCGCGAGACTATTTCGCGCATCACAATAAGGCGCCCCAGGATTCGGCATCCGTGTTCTTGATATCCGTATTCATCCTGAAAAGCTCGTTTTCCTGCCTGAAAAGGAATATTTTTGCCGGAAGGGAAATGGAATTGTATTTCTGCATGCGGAGATCCACCGCTTCCGTGCAGTAGCCGCTTGAAGCTGCCCGTATGTTCTCAATGATTTTGCTGGCCATCCGTCTCCCGTTATTCTTATTGCTCGAAGGGAATATAAAGCCTACACGAAATCCATCAAAAACCACATACACCTGGCCGGTTCCGCGCCACTACATTCCAGCGGGCTTCACCCGCTGTCTTTGCAACTTTGCAGTTGCGGATAACTATATAATTGTCTATTCCGCTTTCACACCTTATGGCTGAAGGTGCAGCAGCGCAGGGTTACGGTTCCACGCGCTCTATGAGTAGACAAAAGATTCTTGCTAACCTACAGATGTTAAGTAGCGACGAAAAACTCAGTACGTCTATACTGGTCGCACTAGGCACCCTCTTCCTTCTCCTCTGCTTCACATTCTATCCGATTTATCTCGTGCCGATACTTGCGGCA
>JAPLWZ010000045.1 GCA_026396335.1 Microcaldota archaeon
CAACAGGAAGAGGAGCGCAAGGCTCGTTTTGAAAAAGTTCGGGATTGAGAAGTATTTCTCCGCAGTGCAGACCACCATTGATTCGAAACCAAAACCGGATCCAATGATGATATTGAAGGCAGTCAAAAAACTCAAGGTCAAGGCAAGCGAGACTGTTTTTGTAGGGGACAATGCTGAAGACAGGATGGCTGGCGTTGGCGCGGGCGTGCACGTAGTGATTGTGGATGCCGCGTGCGATGATAAGACGTGCAAAAGCTTCATCAAAATCTTTTGCGAGAAGTGCTGAAGAGAAAAACCTGCTTTTTAAGAAATTCTTACTGGAGTTGCGCCGCCAATGTTTTCCAAGGTGAAAACGCGAGATGCAGAAATCTGTGAAATATCTATCGCGCACGATGAATTGTAATCGCCTGTGTAGCCAGGCGTTTCAAAGTGCAGCGTTCGCTTTTCAGCAGTGGGCGTTGAAAGCGTTGCCGCGCCGCCCTTAATCGTTACCACGCGTACATTCCCTTCGCCAAGTATGCACACCTGGTCTATTTTTGATGCGAGCTCGTTGAATGATTCGTGCGAAAGCGCAGTGTTTATCGAATTTTGAGATGCTGCGCCAAGCGTGGTGGTTGCCTTGTAAGCAATGCCAAGAAGGATTAGGAAAACAAGAAAGACAAGGAGCGCCTCGACTGAGATTTGCGCTTTTTTTCCTAGCAGAGAGAGCATCCACATACCCCAAAAAAATTATGCTGCCTTGCAATATCCCTTTGTAGTATCGCACGCATAGGAGCCAAGTTTTGTGCAATCGCTTGTGGATTGACAGGGAGTTGTAGACGCAATTACGTCATTCGTCCGCTCGGTTGTCGCAGTGGATGCTTTGCCTGCGGAATCCATCATTGTTTTTGCAAGAAGCGCGGCTAGTGCAATAATTATCACCAGCACAATAAGCATTTCAGCAGAGAGTTGTCCCTTCATTTCCCCACCCCATTGAATATCCGGATTAGGAGTTAAAATGCTTTGTGAGACAGATGACGGAGTTCCTAGGCGATTTGCTTTTAAGAAGATAGTGAAGAATACTGCCAACAGGATCATGGATGAGGGATTGCGATGCAAATAAGAAAAACTCCCGTCAACGGAAATGCTACAAAATCTGGCAATGACAGCCAGAGCATAATGACCGGCCCTTGGATTCAGATGAGCCAGATGAATAGGGGCAGCAAGAAGCAGGACATTGAGAATGTTTACCTTTGGCTTGCGCAAAAATCAGGAGACTCGAGCACAAGGCACCACAAGGAATTCAAGGAGATAAACGACTTTTTGGTTTTAAACAGGCAGAAAAACGGCGATGGAAAAGACGTCAAAAGACTGTTCGAGCTGCTTGTCGAAATACACAAGGACGACCTAGCTGCAGAACAGATGCATGTCGCACTCAGGATGTTTGAGGTTTTAGACATGGTTGTAGAACTTTCTGGCGCCAAGAGATAGGCGCGAGTCGGCACGGCTTATTTTTTCCTCCTTTTCTGCCCCTATTTTAAACCGTTGAGAGAAAATCTTCTTGTATGAAACTGGTCATCTGCGAAAAGCCGAATGCCGCTGAAAAGATAGCTGCGGCGATAGGCAAGGGAAAGGCTGTGAGAAAAAACGCAGGCGGCATTGGATACTATGAGACTGAACGAGATGGAGAAAAGATAGTTGTTGTCACTGCTGTTGGCCACCTGTATACTTTGCGGCAGATTGGCAAGGGCTGGCACTACCCTGTTTTTGAAGTCGAGTGGGCGCCTTCATTTGAAGTGGACGACAAGGCGGGCTATCAAAAGCCCTACGTGGATGCGATAACGAAACTGGCTGTTTCTGCTGATGAATACATATGCGCGTGCGACTTTGATACAGAAGGGAGCCTTATTGGCTACAATGTGCTCAGGTACGCCTGCAATAGCGAGAAAGGGAGCAGGATGAAATTTTCCACACTCACTGGCGAGGACCTGGAGAATGCATGGGTGGAGAGGGGTAATCTTGACCTTGAAAACGCGCTTGCGGGCGAGGCGCGCCACATTCTGGACTGGTATTACGGAATTAATCTGAGCCGTGCGCTCATGGCTGCGCTGCGAAGCGCGGGCGGGCACCAGGTGATGAGCATAGGCAGGGTGCAGGGGCCTGCTTTGGCAATACTTGCCAAGAAGGAAAAGGAAATCCTGCTGTTCGTATCAAGCCCCTACTGGGAACTTTCATGCATTGGGAAGGGAGTGAAATTCGAGCACCAGCACGGAAGATTCGTGAAAAAAGAGGAAGCGGATGCCTCGCTTGCTGCGTCAGGTACGCCTGGAACGGTGCAGAAAATGGAACGCAGGGAATACCCGCAGCCGCCTGCCCCTCCATTTGACCTGACTTCGCTCCAGGTGGAGGCGCACCGCGCG
>JAPLWZ010000062.1 GCA_026396335.1 Microcaldota archaeon
CGCACTTCCAAGTCAACCGGGACTTTCCCAGTTACTTCAAACGGCACTTTCATCGTTATTTCATTGAGAATGGTGAATTCAGTCGGAATCAGTTCGCACTTTGCCTCTGCGATTTTGCTTGCTGCAACTTTTCCTTTCACGCACACGACTGTTTCCTTGGGTTGGCTCATCAACGCCATCACTGCATCAGGGACCATGCCCTGCTTTGCGAATACCTGTATTATGCCCGTCCTGTCGCGGATCTGCAGGAACTTCATTTTTCCCAAGTCGCGGATTTCGTGCAGCCACCCGGCTATCGTTACCTCTGAGCCAATGAGATTCTTTGCTTCGGATATGTAATGTGTCCTGTACATGATTGCACCAGTTGGAATTCTTGCAGGATTGATTTTAATTCCTATTCATACGCCCCTACTCAAAGCTCAATTTCACATCATCCTCAAGGAGCGATCGCAGCACCTGCTCAAGTGAGGGCAGGTCAAGGGGCAGATGCACCATGTCTGCGCGCGCAAGCCGCACTGTCATCACTTCCCTGCCGTCGTGGAATACCTTGTTTATCCCCAAGAGGCGCGCGGGCATCACTATGTCTGCGATTGTTTTTTTCACGTCGCCGCCTGTTTCGGCAATGCGGACTTTTTTGCCGAGAGAGTGCGAAAGTTCCGCCACTATTTTTCCGTCCTTCCCTATGAGCAGCCCGACTTCGCCGGTTGTGAGTATGAGCACCACCCTGCCAAGGTCGATTGCCTTGTTGAAACTGGCGTTCGATATGTTGTAGCGCTCGTTTATTTTGAAAAGTATCTGTGCAACTTCGAAGTCAAGCGCGGAAATTTTCCCCGCTTTCAGTTTTGCCCTGCATTCGGAGCAAAGCTCGCCTGATCGCACATCTGAATCACAAACTGGCGTTTTCATCCAACCACCGTTTTTGGTGTGGCAGAATAAGAGGCTAGCACAAAAACGCTACTTTGAAAGCTTTATTTCGATTGCAGAGACTTTGGTCTTGGTTCCGTCCTCGGAATCCATTTCCTCGGTCTTTGTGACTATGTCCGCCACTTTCACTCCCGGCAGGAAGCGGTTGCGCACTATTTCCACAACATCAACGGCGCGAGAGATTGTCTTTCCGCGCGCCTTGATGAATACGTCCGTCTGGCCGTTGTTGAACTGTGTCACTACGGCAAGAACATATCCCATCACCGGTTTTTTGCCTATGTATATTACGTTTTGGTCCTTCCTTGGTTCGGAAGATGCTTGCCGCTGTTCATGTGCTGCTTGTCGCTGTGCTGCTATTGCCCGTATTTCGCTTGGTGTTTCATCCATTGTGCCACCCCCTTGTAGTTGCCTGAGATTATTTTCTGCCTTTTCTGTATTCTGCCACCAATTTTTCAATGTCAATCCTAGACTCGGTCATGTTATTTAATGTATCTTCCTTTTCGTTTTTCACATCGTGTTTTTTTGCAGTTTGCTGTTGAACTGGCTGGGACTTTTGCTGTTGTTGCACTTGCTGCGGCTTTTTTTGCTGCCCCTGCTGTTCTTGCTGCCCCTTTTTTTGTGTTTGCGGCTGCCCGGTTTTTTGCTGTTGCTGCTGCGGACCTTTCTTTTTCTTATGAGTAAAATGATCAAGCGACTGCTGCAATTGGTATTTGAGGCGCCGCAGTTCGCTGTCTTGCAGAATTGACCTGCGCATGTCGTTTTGCAGCATTATCAGACGGGAGGAAAGCTGCCTTTTTTCGGCTTCTAGTTTTTCTATCAGCAGATGCAGGTTCGCATTCTCGCGCGCGATGGAGGAAACGCGCGAGCGGAGATCCTCAACGGAAAGGACATGCTCGCGGGAAACCGTTTTTGTTTCGCGTTCCCCCTGTTCTTCGGGTTCATGCCCGCCCAAAGATGCAAACGCATCCACGAGCCGGTAGCCTTTGAGAAGCATGTGCTTGATTTTTTCCTTTTCTTCTTCCTGCAAATCCGCAAGCGCGTCAATCTGGCGCAGCTTGTTTGCGTACTGCCTGTAAGCCAATACTCCGGCGGAATATGCGTCCCGCTCGTGATTATTCGACACATTCGCGCCGTGCGCGATTTCCCTTTTTTCCTCTTCCCGTATGTTGCGCGAGGGAGTGAAGAGCCTGCAGGAAAAATAAGATGCCGCCTTCTGCACCATTTCTGGCGCCGGCATTTTGTCGCACGCAATCATAGAGGGCGTCCCGTATTTTTCTATTATTGCGACTGCTTCGCCTATTCCCTTATTTGCGCTTTGCGTGGCTAT
>JAPLWZ010000066.1 GCA_026396335.1 Microcaldota archaeon
CATGCTGGTTTACAAAAATTACGGCTTCAAGACAGAAGTGATTGTTGCAAGCGTGAGAAGCGAAAAGCACGTGGTGCAGTCTGCTGAAATGGGCGCGCACATTGCCACAGTTCCGCCGGAAATACTGGAAAAGATGTTCTACCACCCGCTCACTGACAAGGGGATAAAGAAATTCCTTGATGATTATAACGCCGCAAACGCACAGAAGAAGTGAGAGTTTTTTAATCTCGCAGGCGAATTCCGGTTATGAAGTGCGCGAACCCGAAGCAGGCGGATAACATTTTTGCCGTTGCGCTGAAGAAAATCAAGCCTAGTTTTTCAGAGACAACAAAGGACTTCGAGGCTGCAAACATCCTCATCAGGAAACTTGAGAGGGCGGTGCCATCATCAGTAGAGGTGCGCCTTGCAGGCTCGCTTGCCAAGGGAACGAACCTCGCTGGCAAAAATGAGTTCGACATATTCATACTCTTCCCTAGGAACTATCATCACCACGAGATGTGCATGCTCGGGCTGAATTATGCCAGGCGCGCATTCCACGGCATGAGGATGGAGTCGAGGTATGCGGAACACCCTTACCTGCAGGTGTTCAGCGGAGACTATCACGCAGACATTGTGCCTGCGTACAAAATATCGCAGATTTCCGAGAGGGGCTCGTCTGTTGACCGGTCGGTCATGCACACAGAGTACATCAATTCGAAATTGAATGCCGCTCAGAAGGAACAGGTGCGGCTTCTGAAAACATTCATGAAGAATTTCGGCATTTACGGCGCTGAATTGAGGGTTGAGGGGTTCTCGGGCTACCTGTGCGAACTCCTCATTGTGCAGTATGGCTCGCTTCTGAAATTGATGGAAGAGGCTGCGGGTTGGGACGCACCTGCGCTTGATGTTGCCAATCATCACAGGGGCACAGACTTGCGGAAAATATTCGACTCGCCTCTTGTGCTGATTGATCCTGTTGACCCGAAGAGGAATGTTGCTGCAGTGGTGGCATACACCTCGCTTTCCCGCTTTATTTTCGAGTGCAGAAGGTTCCTGAAAAATCCTTCGGACAGATTTTTCTTCTCTAAAAAGGATGTGCGAAGCGCCGCGGAAATACGCACGATGATGAAGAGGCGCGGCACAAAACTCCTTGCGCTAACATTTCCCGCGCCGAAAGTCGTGGCAGATGTGCTCTGGCCGCAACTGCGGAAAACCGAGCAGGCGCTTGTGCGCTATCTTGAATCGCTTGATTTTTCCGTATTCGGCTATTACCGCTGGAGCGACGGCAAGGAATGTGTGATTATGCTTGAGCTTGACCAGTGGAAATTGCCAAATGTGAGAAAGGCGGCCGGGCCGAAGATAAAGTTCGCAAAGGACATGGATTCATTTGTGCAGAAGCACTCGGAATCGCTGAATTTGCACCTTGAGCAGGACCATATCGTTGCAGTTGAGAGGCGCGAGTGCGTTTATGCCGCGCTTGCATTGCTGTCCGCGTGCAGGCATACTACCGGACTCGGTGTGCCGGAACACATGGCGCGCCAGATAGTGAAGGCTAAACTTCTGCACGACTCGGACATTGTAAGGGGCAAGTATGCGGAATTCCTTTCGGATTATTTCTTTGCAAGGATTGCGTGAGGCGGGAAAGATTTTTATTTGTTAGATGAAAATATGGAAAACGAGGCGATTGTGATGAGATTTTCTTTATTCGTATTGGCGTTTGTGGCCGCAGCAATAGGCTTTGCAGGGCTTGCATTTGCTAGCGGGTCGTTACCCGTGCCAACCGGAAATTGTGTAGATGGCACACCCTATGGCGCCTGCTCCTCGGCGACACCAGGCCAGTACTGCACCGGAACACAAGGGAATCTTGTGCTTGGCCCTAACATTAAGACCTGCCCCTGCGAGAAATATTTTGGCTGGAAGCAGCAGGGAACCGGGGATGATGCGACCTGCGTACAAACAAAATGCACGGACGGAACTGAATCAGGAGCCTGTTCGTCTACCAAGCCACAGCAGTGCGTGGCTGGTGCATTAATTGATAATGCGACAAAATGTGGCTGCCTTGACCCCACCAAGCAGCAGATTTCTGCAAATGGACAAACATGTGAATATAAACCCTGCTCGGACGGCACCAAGGACGGAATCTGCTCATCAAAGGCGGAAGGAAAGAAATGCGTGCAAGGCTCACTCGTAGACAAGGCATCTGACTGCCCGTGCACAGGCGGCTACACCAAGCAGGGCGAAACGTGCGTGATGCTCTGTGAGGACGGAACTAAGGCAGGTGAGTGTAC
>JAPLWZ010000019.1 GCA_026396335.1 Microcaldota archaeon
AAGGAGAATAGCTAGTTTTCATCAATCTTCTTCAGGTGCTGCTGCCCGTATGCGATTACGAGCCCGCCTATGATTATTATCAGCAAGCCTGCGCCGCAGAGGGCGGTTTCAAAATTCAGCTGCCCGATTGCGCTGTTCCCAATTGCAAATGCTGAAATGAGCCAGGCGCCGGCAACCATCGCAAACGCGCCTGCGAATATGTAGCCTATGCCGATTAATTTTCCCTTGAAATAGCTCCAGAAGCCCATGAATAGGAGTCATACGCAGAAATTAAAATCACAGCACTTTCTTCAGGTACTCGCCCGTGTAGCTGTTCTTGTTCTTCGCGATGTCTTCGGGCGTTCCGGTTGCGACCACTTCGCCGCCATCATCGCCACCTTCCGGCCCGAGATCGATTACCCAGTCCGCTGTCTTGATTACGTCCAGGTTGTGCTCTATCACTAGAATTGTGTTGTTCCTGTCTGCGAGCCTTTGAAGCACTGCGAGAAGCTTATTTACGTCCGCGAAGTGCAGGCCGGTTGTCGGCTCGTCCAGTATGTAAAATGTGCTGCCCGTGTCGCGCTTGGTGAGCTCTGCCGCGAGTTTTATCCTCTGCGCTTCGCCGCCCGAGAGAGTTGTTGCCGGTTGCCCGAGCGAAATGTACCCAAGCCCTACATCGTTCATTGTCTCAAGCTTGTTTTTTATTGCGGGAATATTTTGGAAAAATACGCCTGCTTCTTCCACAGACATTGAAAGTATGTCGTAAATGTTCTTGCCCTTGTAAGTTATCTGCAGCGTTTCCGAGTCGTATCTCTTGCCGCCGCACTCTTCGCACTGAACGTATACATCAGGAAGGAATTGCATTTCTATCCGCTTCAGCCCGTCGCCTTCGCACGCCTGGCACCTGCCCCGCTGCACGTTGAAGGAGAACTGCCCTGGCTCGTAACCTCGCGCGCGGGATTCCGGAACGCCTGCGAATAGTTCGCGGATGGGTGTGAATGCTCCTATGTAAGTTGCCGGGTTTGAGCGAGGCGTCCTGCCAATAGGCGCCTGGTCAATCTGTATGATTTCACCCACTTTTTCCAAGCCCTCAAGCTTGTCAAACTTGCCGGGCTCCTCCTTTGACTTGTGGATGAACTTCATCATTGCCTTGTAGAGTATGTCGTTGACGAGTGTGCTTTTGCCTGAGCCTGAAACGCCCGTGACGCACACGAAAAGCCCGAGTGGGATTTTAACATCGATTTTCTTGAGATTATTCTCCCGCGCGCCGCGTATGGTGAGCCATTTGCCAGAAGTCCTGCGGATTTTAGGCGTTGGAATGGAAATTTCCTTTCGAAGGTATGCACCTGTGAGCGATTCCTTGTTTTTTTCTATTTCCGCAGGTGTGCCAACAGACATTACCCTGCCGCCGTGTACGCCTGCGCCCGGCCCCAGGTCAACCATGAAGTCTGAGTTCCTCATGGTTTCCTCGTCGTGCTCTACTACGATTACTGTGTTGCCCAAGTCGCGCAAACCCTTGAGGCTGGAAATCAGCTTGTCATTGTCGCGCTGGTGCAGGCCGATTGACGGCTCGTCAAGAACGTACAGGACGCCGGTTAAGTTTGATCCTATTTGTGTTGCAAGGCGGATTCTCTGTGCTTCGCCGCCGGAAAGTGTGCCTGTGACGCGCGAAAGCGAAAGGTAGCCAACACCAACATTTAACAGGAAGTCAAGGCGTGAGAGAACTTCGCGCAGGATGGGCTTTGAAATTGTTTCGTGCTCCTTGCCAAGTTTCAGCGAGGTGAAAAATCCGTATGAAGATTCGATTGAAAAGTCAGTGACTTCCATTATGTCCTTGTTGCCCACCTTTACTGCAAGCACTTCAGGTATGAGGCGCCTTCCTTTGCAGGAGGGGCAGGGCAATTCGCGCATGAATTTTTCCATTTCCTGCCTGCGGTAATCAGACTGTGTCTGCCTGTAAAGCCTTTCAAGATTCGGCACCACGCCCTCGAAATTGCTGCTGCCTTCGTACGATGAGTCGCCGCTCTTTGATTCCAGGTGGTAGCGTATTTTCTTTTCCGAGCCGTGCAGAATTGCATTTTTTGCCTCATCGGAAAGAACATTCCACTGCGTGCGCATGGAAAATCCGAACTGCTCGCCTAATCCAGCCAAAAGCTGGGAGTAGTAACTTCCCATTACAGTATTTTTCCAGGGGAGGATTGCGCCTTCTGCAAGCGTGCGCGTTTTGTCAGGAATGATCAGGTCCACATCGAATTCTATTTTCACGCCGAGCCCGTGGCATTCTGCGCACGCGCCATAGGGCGAGTTGAATGAGAACATGCGCGGCGTCAGCTCTCCGACTGAAATTCCGCAGTCAGGGCAGGAGTTTTTCTGTGAGAAGAGGTATTCCTTCTTGTCAAGCGTCACTACTACCATGCCGTCAGCGCTGTCGCGTATCCCTACTTTGAGTGATTCAAGCAGGCGCTGCCTGTTTTGGTTTGTGGCAGTGAACTTGTCCACCACCACTTCAATTGTGTGCTTCTTTTGCTTGTCAAGTTTTGGAATGGGCTTGTCAAGCTCCATGTAATTTCCATTCACTCTCACGCGCGAGTAGCCTTTTTGCCTCAGTTCATCAAACAATTTTTCGTAAGTGCCCTTTTTTCCCCGAACAATTGGCGAAATGACCTGTGCGGATTTTCCCTCGCCCTGCACGAGCACTGCGTTTGCTATTTGTTCAGTAGTTTGAGTGGTAATCTTTTTGCCGCATTTTGGGCAGTGCGGGATTCCTATGCGCGCGTAAAGTAGCCTCAGGTAATCGTATATTTCAGTGGCAGTGCCGACTGTTGAGCGCGGGTTGCGGTTCGTTGTTTTTTGCTCAATTGAAATTGCCGGTGACAATCCTTCAATGCTGTCAACGTCTGGTTTTCCCATCACTCCAAGAAACTGCCGCGCATATGATGAAAGAGATTCTACATAGCGGCGCTGCCCCTCTGCATAAATAGTGTCGAATGCAAGCGTGCTTTTTCCGGAGCCTGAAATTCCAGTAATAACAGTAAGCGCGTTTCTTGGAATCTCAAGTGATATGTCCTTGAGGTTGTGCTGTCTGGCTCCTTTTATGATTATTTTGTCCTGCATTGTTACAACTCAGCCGGATGCGGCTGCGAAGTTATGCTAAAGAACCTTTAAATCATCCACTACAGCAAAATTCCACTGGGTTTAACATGACTAATTCGTTGGATGTGGTGCTCTGCCAGCCTTACCTTGACAAGAAGGGCGGCGCCGAACGAGTGGTGCTTGAAATCGCCCGGCACTTCAACGCGCCAATCTACACCCTGCGCTATTCTGAAAAAAACACTTTTGAAGGATTCGGGGAGCTTGAAATCCGTACCATAAAAACCGGCTTTGTTTCATCAATCGCAGGCGCTGCAGCTGGCTTTGACCGCGATTCCCGCGCGGGTGAGCTTGCTTCTGCCGGCCCTGCGCTTTTCAGCCACAAAATCAAGGACGACTATGATGCGTTAAGCGCGCATCTTCCCCCGAGCGAATGGCTGAGGAACAAAAATGAGAGAATGTGCTGGTATTGCCATGGGACAAACGCGGGCTTTTTGAGGAAGGAAACTTTGTTGCAAGCCAGCCTTGGCAGCAGGAATATTGCAGAAAAGGCTCTTTTTTATGCGGGTACGAGCGCATTCCGCGCAGTCGAAAAGGAGATTGTTGGGAAGATTGAAAAGATATGCGCGTGCTCGGAGATCACTGCAAAGAGGATAGGGGATTCGTTCGGAAGATTTGACGCAGAGCCGATACACCCGGCAGTGGACTATAAGAAATTTGGATGCGGAAGCTTCCAGAAATATTTCCTCTGCCTTTCCAGGATGGTTCCTGAAAAGGGGCTGGATGCCGCCATTAACGCGTTCCGTATTTTCAGCCAGAAAAGGAAAGGCTGGAAACTCATTATCGCAGGCAGC
>JAPLWZ010000063.1 GCA_026396335.1 Microcaldota archaeon
AATAATCTTCTATTATATAGCCTGCTTCGACTTACAGAACGACGATAGGGTTCTTGATGGGTCAGAAGAGAAGTTAGTTCACGATAATGAGGTGGTAACAATGGCAGAGAAAGAACATCTTAACCTGATATTCATCGGTCACGTCGACCACGGAAAATCGACGTCGGTCGGTCGTATCCTTTACGAGACCGGCGCACTTACCGAGCAGCAGCTGAGGAAACTCAAAGAGGAAGCCGAGAAAGTCGGAAAGGCTACCTTCGAATTCGCGTTCACAATGGACACGCTCAAAGAAGAGCGCGAAAGGGGAGTGACAATCGACCTCTCGCACAAGGAATTCCAGACCGCGAAGTACTACTTCACGATCATTGACGCGCCCGGCCACAGGGACTTCGTCAAGAACATGATTACGGGCGCATCGCAGGCAGACGCTGCAGTGCTTGTCTGCTCTGCAAAGGAAGGAATGCAGGCGCAGACAAAGGAGCACGCTTTCCTGGCGAAAGTGCTTGGCATCAAGCAGATGATAGTCGCGGTCAACAAGATGGACGCGGTCAACTATGACCAGGCCAAGTTCGAAGAGACCAAGGCGGCCATGACAACGCTCATGAAGAACATCGGCTACAAGACGGACGACATCCCGTTCGTTCCCTACTCTGGTTACATAGGCGACAACATCAAGGTGAAGAGCGCGAACATGCCGTGGTACAACGGCCCGACGCTCCTTGACTGCTTCGAGAAGCTCACAGCACCTGTGAAGCCTACGGACAAGAAACTGAGGCTCCCGATCCAGGACGTATTCACAATCACAGGCCACGGCACAGTGCCGGTCGGCCGTGTTGAAACAGGCATAATGCACCTCAACGAAACCGTCGTCTTCATGCCATCCGGCGCAAAGGGCGAGGTAAAGAAGATTGAGATGCACCACCAGGAGCTCACGCAGGCAGTCCCTGGCGACAACGTCGGCTTCAACGTGAAGAACGTTGACAAGAAGGACGTGAAGCGCGGCGAAGTGGTCGGCCCTGTTGACAGCCCCCCGAAGGTGGCTGCAGAGTTCACTGCACAAATCGTCGTTCTCGAGCACCCTACAGCAATCGGCAAGGGCTACACTCCGGTATTCCACATCCACACTGCGCAAATCGCAGGCACGATAATCGAAATACTCGAGAAGAAGGACCCGAAGACCGGCGCAACCATGCAGAAGAACCCGGACTTCCTCAAGTCTGGTGACGTGGCAATCGTCAGGATCAAGCCGCTCAAGGCAGTGGTCGTCGAAAAGTTCGCTGACTTCCCGCCCCTCGGCAGGTTCGCAATCCGCGACATGGGCCAGACAGTGGCAGCGGGCGTGGTCTTGGACGTAGTGCCCAAGGCAGCAGCTTAAATTTTTTTATTTTAATTTTTAATATATTATTCGAGGTCTCCGGTCCGAAGGATGAACCGGAACCCGAAAATTTGATGGTGTATTGATGGGAAAAGCAAGGATCAAGTTGATAGGCAAGACTCCTGAGGAGCTTGACGAAGTGTGCAAGCAGATAGTGGAGATTGCCAAAATGACAGGCGTGGAAATCAAGGGTCCTGTGCCCCTTCCGACCCGCCGCCTGAATGTGTGCACGCGCCGCTCTCCCTGCGGTGACGGCTCTGACACATACGAGCACTGGGAAATGCGCATCCACAAGCGCGTAATAGACGTCGCGGGCGACGAACGCACCCTCAGGCAGATCATGCGCGTGCGTGTTCCTGAAAATGTTCAGGTAAAGATTTCGCTCGAATAATTTTGTCTTTCTCCTTTTTCTTTCCAATTTTTCTGTTTTATTTATATTTCTTATCTCCTTAGCCCTATTCATGGTCGCAACAACAAAGATTCTGACAATAGCAACAGCACTTTTGTTCTTGGCAGGTATTGCCTTTGCAGGATGCTCGGAAAACGCTTACAGGAATGCGTGCGCGAGCTGCCCGTTCGACGCGAACGGGAAAATAGACAAAGACTGCATGAGCGGGCAAAAATCCGCAGGGATTGGCTGCGTTTCAGCTTCCTATCCTTTCATGGCAGCAGAATACGCACAGGGCAAGTGCCCGCAGGTCGATGTGTGCGCCTCGCAGCTTTCGCAGTGCCTCTCACAGATGGGAACTGGCAATGACAAGGCTGACTGCCAAGAGGGCTCAGCCACAACCTGCTACGCGATTTCAGACCAATGCGTGCAGTCGGCATCTGGCAAATGCCCGCCGCCGGTGCCAAGCCCATGCGGCGCCCCACCAGCCCTCATAATGCTCGTGATCGGCGCAGTATTCCTCGCGGGCTTTGTAAGGAAGCAGTAGGTTTCTTCCCTTTTTTATTTTATTTTTTTATCTTTCAATCAGCCAATTTGGTGAATGCATGATCTCAATAGCACTCGACAAATCAGAATACATGCCTGGCGACACGGTGCGCGCCACCATCAGCCTGAAACTGAAAAAGGCGGTGAAAGCGCGCGGCATATACGTCCGCCTCGTCTGCCGCGAGCGCAAGCAAGTGGCAGAGCAGCGCGTGATGGACAAATACGACTATGACAGGGAAAAGGAGCTTGGCGGCTTCAAGGAAACCCACATAATCACGCAGGACGTTGAGCACTCCCGCACGCTTTTCAGGAAGGAAAACAAGCCAGCAGGCGAAGGGGAATTTCTCGAGGGCGAGTATGAAACAACCTTCACCCTTCCCTCAGACGCAAAGCCCACCAGCCACGAATTCGGGCATGACAAGGCAATCCACATCTGGACGCTTCACGTAAAGCTTGACATACCTCTCTCATTTGATGCGAACGCGGAAAAGGAAGTTATTGTCGGCGGATTGGGCTAGGAAAAACTCTTCTTACAGCAAAAAGCCCCATGAGTTTTCCATGTTGCCAACCCCCTTTCCCATCTGTATGGTTTCCCCTGTTTTCAAGCGAAGCACCAAATTCGAAAGGACTGACGGGTACTCGTTGTATGTGAACACAGAGCGCGCCGGGAGCGGGCCTATCTTTTTCTCAAACGTCCAGGCTGAATGCGCATAACTTGCAGCTTCGGCTGAAAATTCAAAATCTTGTCCGCCTCCGGAAAGCGTGTGTTTCCAAAGATCGTTGCCCAGTTTCTTCGGCTCAACAGACAGCGTGTGCCCCTCAAAAACCCTTCCGGTGGGCGCGTGGTAAAAGCAAACATCCGAATTTAGCGGCGCGGTCGGCTTTTTCAAGGCAGCATTCAATCCGGCATTTCCCGCAAGAAGCGCCCTGCCAAAATACGCCTGAAGGTAAGTGAAATAGCTTCCGTCTGAAAACTGGTAAATGCCCCAGTACCACTGCGGCGGAGGCATTGCAAGCAGGATTTTCTGGAAGTAAGCAGTCCCGCGGATTTCCTTTATTTTGCCGCCGGCTTTCTCAGTCCCGCGAAGCTGCAGCACTTCTATTCTCGTGCCTTCAGTTCCGTATCCGAAAGGCAGGCGAGTTTGCCCGTGGTTGGGCCCGACTGCCGGGTGCTTATCCTCTTGTGTTGCGCGGAATTCGAACTTTCGCCCGCCTGATTTTATCTTCGTCACGTATTCTTTTCCATCTAGGTAAAATTCGCTCGGCGTATCTCCTGGCGCGAGAAGGGTTTTTTTCCCAGAGTCAAGAGCCATCTTCGATTTTTCAAGCACGAAATTGTCATGCATTTTTTCCCCGTCGAAATACCATGCAGCAGCAGCGCCGACAAGCGCCCATGCATTTCCGCCGGGAAGCGCGCTTATCGGCTTTGGAACACGTATGTCCAGGTTGTTGCAGGTTATCTGCCGGTCATTTTTCACAGACCACAAAATCATGAGCTGCCGGCATTTGCCCGTCTTTTTCGTGTTTTCATCATGTATGAAAAAGAGCCAGAACCACCAAAGCCAGGCGCCAGGCACAAGCTTGTCGCTTTGCAGTTCCCATATTCCGGGAAGCGCAATCTTCTTGCCAATAGGAGATTTTTTTCCACCTGCTTTGTCTGCCATAATGCTTTTTAAAGTGGGTCAAGTTTTATATGCAACGCTGCTATCTGTGGCTGTGCATAATATGGAAACGGAAAAAGAGAAAACCAAAAATGCAGGCGATCTTTACGATGCAATAGTAGTGGGCGCAGGGCCAGCCGGCGCATCAACCGCATTATTCCTAGCAAAAAGCAGCCGGCGCGTGCTTCTCCTGGACAAGTCGTCATTTCCGCGCGAAAAGGTCTGCGGGGACGCATTCAGCGGAAAGTCGCTTGGCGTAGCGCGCGATTTGGGGCTGCTGCCTGAAATTGAACGCATGCCTCACGGAATAGTGCGCGGGCTCCTCATGGTTGCGCCAAACGGCAAGAAAGTAACAGTTCCTTTCCCGAATGCAACAGGGCTTGAATTTGCAGGCTACACGGTGGAGCGCAGGCACATTGACAACATGTTTTTCGCAGCTGCGCTTGCAAACAAAAACATAACGGTTCACCAGAATTTCAACTTTACCGCACTCATTCGCGACGAACAGGGGCGCGTGTGCGGCGTCTCCGGCAAGGATGTGATTTCCAACAAGGAGCAAACGTTTCACTCACGTGTGGTGGTGGGTGCAGACGGCGCGGCATCGCTGGTTTCCAGGCTCCTTTCCCTTCCCAATTCACCAATAGAGCACGTTTATTCCGCAATAAGGGGCTATTGGTCTGGTGTTGAGGGGCTGAGCGAAAATATCGAACTTTACTTTATCGACGGCGTGCTGCCGGGCTATTTATGGATTTTCCCAATGGAAGGCAAGCGCGCGAATGTGGGCCTGGGCATACTCTCATCTGACGTGATAAAGGGGAAAAAGCACCCGAACACAATCCTTCTTGATGCGATTGCGCACCACCCGCTCCTCGCTACCCGTTTTGCGAATGCGAAAATCGAGGGAAGGATAGGCGCATGGGCAATTCCGAACGGCTCCTACATAAAAAAGAATTTTGGCGATGGCTGGGTGCTGGTTGGTGACGCGGCATCCCTTGTGGACCCATTCTCAGGCGAGGGAGTTGGCAATGCGCTCTCATCCGGAAAATTCGCCGCACAGGCAATTGATGCGGCAATTGGGAAATTCCCGGGCATTGAGCCTCTTTCCGCAGATTCTCTTTCACCATACTCTCACGAGGTGGATGTGAAACTTCGCCCTGAAATGGTGGACTCGTACAACCTGCAGAAGCTCTCGCGCTACCGCTTCCTCCTGAACCTTTTCATCGGAAAAGCGGCAGACAAGCCCGAAGTGCGCCAGATGATGGTCAACATGATAGGCTCAGACTCGGAGAAGAAACAGGCGAACTCGCCACTGTTTTACTTCAAACTGCTTCTGCCTTGATTCGCCCAGCTGAGTGCGGACTAATGAAAATCAAGGGAAAAAATGAAAGTTAATTAAGCATCCCTGCGTATGCATGCGCATGAAGACACGCGTGCCGAGCGAGCTTTCCCGCATGATCGGAGTTCAGGGCTGGAAGGAGAAATACGCGCACCTCCGCAGGAGATTTGACAGGTTCTCCGCGCTTTTCCGCTCAAGCGGCTATTCCTCTCCGGACGAACTTTTCTTCTCAATAGAGGATTTGCCGCCGCTTGGCAAGGAATACTGGTTTTTGCATTTCTGCGCGCCGCCTGATGAATCACAGGTGATACTCACGCTCGGAAGGTCGGCGGATGCATTCGAAGTTAATTCCTCCTCATTAAAGGGCGTGGAAAAAAGCAAACCCGCAGAAGGGAGCATCCGCTGCGCCGCAGTAGGCTGGCTGCACTCCGGCTCAAAAAAAGTGCTGATGGACACGCACGCTGACGTGCGGATAGAAAGAAGCAGCTTCAAAAGCAGCCTTGAGGCGAAAAGCAAAAACAGCCGGGTGGAAATACACGGGGTTTACCCTAATTTCAACGTGCACTTCTCACAGGGAAAGCGCGAAATATTCCGGGCAAGGGCGTTTGCCCCGAAAAATGATTTGCCCTACGAGATAATCCACATACTCAACAACCCGCTCGTGCCGAAACTCAGCACCGTGCTAGTGAACTATTATTTTGATTTCAAGGGTGCGCTTCACGGAAAGCCAATTTCGGGCAAGGCGTATCTCCAAAAAGTCATCGCAGTCATGCCCCTTGCGCCCTGGAACTGGGTGCGGATCAATTTCGCATCAGGCGCGGTGATTGACTTTTTCACGGGCAAGCCTCTTGGGCATAAATCCGAAGTCCGCTTTGCGGGCAATGCATATTTCGAGCACAAGGGAAGGCGTGTGAAATTGGCAGGCAAGCTTGTGCTTACAAGATTCATGGACGGCGAAAGTACTGCATGGGTCCTGACCGGGAAAAACTTGCTGCTCTCCATGCGCACTTACTCTCTCCAGCCGTTTGTGATGAAGCAGCGCACTACCTTCCGCTACGACGAATACCTGGTGAGGGTGACTGATTTCGCCTACCGCGAAGGCAAAAACGAGCACTCGCTTTCCTCGCTTGGGGCAGGCGTTGGGATCGTGGAAGAGGCGAGCGGCTATCTGATCTGATTCTGAATAAAATTAGGGATAGTAAGAACGCCGACGAGGAGATTTGAACTCCTAAGCCCCGAGGGGCACTAGATTTCTTGGCAAAATTCAGACGTCTGATCTCGAGTCTAGCGCGATACCGGATTCTGCCACGTCGGCGCATTCCAGGAAAGGTTTCCCATTCCCGGCAAATCTAATTTACAGTCATCGACGCTTGCGCGTCTCAGCGGCATGGATAGGGTGGGAATTGTTTAATAAGGTTATTTTGGGCGAACAATC
>JAPLWZ010000108.1 GCA_026396335.1 Microcaldota archaeon
CGGCGGCGTGGGCATGCTGCTCGAAAAACTTTTCACTGCCGGCGTTTACTCAAAAAGCGGCACAGTGCTCCAGTTCCACGAATGGATTACTGGCGCGGGCCTTCTTTACTGCAAGATGAGAAACCTGAACGTTCCAACTGTATTCACAATACACGCAACCGTGCTTGGCAGGACGCTTTCGTCCGCGGGCGTGGACGTTTACACTGATTCGATAAAGGCAAAGCAGCCCATTTCGCTCAACGTGGCATACAACAACCGCGTGGAGGGCAAGCACCAGCTTGAGCTTGCTGCTGCAAAGGAAGCGACGGTTTTCACCGCAGTCAGTGAAACAGTGGCGCAGGAAGCTGCATACATACTTGGCAAGAAGCCCGATGTAGTAACATTCAACGGGATAGATTACTCAAAGGCAAAATGGAAGGACAAAATGGATAAGGAGAAACACGACCTGTCGCAGTATGCGAGGAACGAGCTTCTGCAGTTCATCGAAGCGTGCTTCACCAGCTACTATGTGCAGCGTTACGACGACGCGCTTTTGATTTACATCTCCGGCAGGTATGAATTCACCAACAAGGGCTTTGACATATTCATGAAGGGCGTCGGGAAGCTGAATGACCGGCTGAAGAAGAAAAAGAACAACAAGAAGAGGGTGTTCGCCTTCATATTCGCCCCATCATCAGTCAAGGGGCCGAAGATATCCATAATAAAGAACTATTTGTTGCTCGACAAGATAAACGAGATTTTGCAGAACCTCCCTGAGACAAAAGGCAAACCCTATGTGAACCTGCAAACTGCCATGTCCATGCTTTCAGGAGAAAAGAAAAAGGACATTGAGAACATGGCAAAGGGGTTTGTTAAGGACGGGCCTGTGCCACACATCAACTGCTATGACCTTGCCTACACTGGCGACGCAATAATCAAGGCGTGCGTGGATGTTGGGCTTGACAACCAGGAAGACGATGTTGTGAAAGTGGTATTCTACCCAACATACTCCAAGCCAAATGACGGGCTGATGAACTTGAATTATTACGATGTCATTTCAGCAATGGACATAGGAATTTTCCCATCGCGCTACGAACCGTTCGGCTACACGCCTGTTGAGGCTGCGACCGAAATGAGCATGGCAATCGCATCAGACATGAGCGGCTTTGGCAAGTTCATGCTAAAAGTGGCCAAGGGCAAAAATACTGGCGTGACAGTGCTTCACATGGCCGGCAAGAGCGCGGACGCTGCCGCGGACGAACTTGCAGACCGGCTTGAGCAGGTTTATTTCATGCCGCAAAGCAAGATTGATGCGGAAAAGACAAGCGCTTACAAAATGATGGCGCTTCTTGACTGGAACGTGCTCATCAAAAACTATTACCAGGCATACGAGCTTGCGCTTGCAGGGAAAGCCGGGAAAAAGAAAGAAAAAAAGTAAACATTAGTGGGGCAATTAGATGGACTTGCAAGAACACATCGATCGTGAGATACAACGGGAAAAGGAAAAGACCCGCAGAAAGCTTATTTACGCGTTTTCCATGCTAGCGTTAGTCTACTTTGCAGCAATCACCGCATTTCACCTACTTGAAAGCTGGAGCTGGGAGGATTCGGTTTATTTCACCACCTCCACAATCACAACAGTTGGCTACGGTGATCTGACCCCGCACTCATACTATGGCAGGTTGTTTACCATTCCGCTCATGTGGATAGGAATCGCAGTCGGCTTGTATTTCATCTACACGATACAGGATTACGGCAGGAGCAAAATGGAGCAGCGGATGGGCACCATCATTGACCAGGTAGATGGGATTCGCGGCAAAAACGGAAAGAAAAAGTAATCTGGTTTGTGCCACCTGAACCAGCCCCTTTAAATTCATTTTCTATGCATGGATTACCCTAGGGTCCATGTGGAAAACGAAAAGAAATCTGTTCTAGTTTTGTCGGACGGCTCCATTTTTTTCGGTAAAGGCTTTGGCGCTACCGGAAAGCGCGTCGGCGAGATTGTCTTCACCACCAACATGACGGGCTACGAAGAATCCATTACTGACCCGTCGTACGCAGGGCAAATTCTAGTTTCTACTTACCCGCTTATCGGCAATTACGGCACTAATTCTGAATGGTGCGAAAGCCGCGACCTGCAAATCGAAGGCTATGCGATACGCGAACTTTGCCGTGTGCCGCAGCATGTGAAGAGCACTGCAACGCTTTCCAAAAAGATGGAGGATGGCGGCGTGCCGGGCATACACGGCATAGACACGCGCCTGCTGGTGCGCAGGATACGGAACTCGGGCGTGATGCCAGCCTGCCTGTCTGTTTACGAAAAGGACGAGGATACGCAGGAACTGCTCGCACAGGCGCAGGGATTGGACTACTCGAACATCAATTTCGTGGAAAAAGTTTCAGTTGGAAAAGCGGAAAGCTTTGGCAAGGGCAACAAGCGCGTTGTCCTGATTGATTACGGCGTGAAAATGGGCATAGTGCGCGAATTGAACAAGCGCGGCTGCGAAGTAATTGTGGTGCCCTTCAATACACCTGCAGAGGAAATCCTCACCTACAAGCCAGCAGGCATACTCGTGTCAAACGGGCCTGGCAACCCCGCGCTTCTTGCAAAAGAAAGTGCTGAACTCAAGAAACTCTATCATCTGCCAATGTTTGGCATTTGCTTGGGCAACCAGTTGCTCGCGCAGTCAGCAGGCGCAAAAACATTCAAATTAAAGTTCGGGCACCGCGGTGGCAACCACCCGGTGCTTGACATCAAGGCGAATAAGGTGACGATAACAACGCAAAACCACGGCTATGCAGTGGATGAGAAAACGCTGCCTGCGGAATTTTCCGTGACGCACAAAAATTTGATCGATGGAACAGTAGAGGGCATGGAGCACAAGGAACTGCCCATTTTCTCGGTGCAGTACCACCCGGAAGCAAACCCGGGCCCGTGCGATTCGAAATATTTGTTTGATAAATTTGTAGCTTTACTCTAATGGAGGGATGAACATGAACAACCTGTTATCGATCTGGGAACTTTCAAAGGCGCAAATTGAGGACTACCTCGCACTCGGCGCGGAAGTGAAAAAGAATCGCACAAAATACCTGCATGTGCTTGAAGGAAAGACGCTTGCAATGGTATTTGAGAAGGCATCCACCCGCACGCGCGTCTCATTTGAGGCGGGCATGACCCAGTTAGGCGGGCACGGAATTTACTTTGACTTCACTACCTCGCAGTTGTCGCGCGGCGAAACAATCGCAGACACGAGCAAAGTGCTTGGCAGGTACGTGGATGTCATCATGGCGCGGCTCTACAAGCACACAGATCTTGTTGAAATGGCAAAGCATGCGGGCGTGCCAGTGATAAACGGCCTGACTGATGAAGAGCACCCCTGTCAGGTTCTTTGTGACTTGCTAACAATGCGCGAGAAGGGCAAACTCAAAGCCGGCGCAAAGTTCGCATTCGTAGGCGACTGCGCGTTCAACATGGCAAATTCGCTCATGCTCGGTTGCACGAAGATGGGCATGGAAGTGGCGCTTGTTTACCCGAAAGGGTACCCTCCGAACATAAAATACGTGAAAGAGGCGAGAAAGTACGGCAAGGTCGAAATATACAACGACCCGGTGCAGGGCGTGAAGGACGCGGACGTTGTTTACACAGACGTTTGGATTTCAATGGGCATGGAAGACGAGAAGGCTGAGCGCATGAAGGCATTCGGGCCATTCCAGGTGAATGACGAGCTTATGAAGCACGCGAAAAAGGACGCAATATTCATGGACTGCCTGCCTGCGCACCGCGGCGTGGAAGTCACAGGCGATGTGATGGACGGCAAGCAGTCGGTCGTATGGGACGAGGCTGAAAACCGCCTGCACATACAGAAGGCGATTATGCTGAAGCTGCTGGGCAAGGCGTGAGCCGACAAGGCATAAGCGAAAAGGTTGCATATATGGCAAGAAAAAAGATAGAGAAAGTGCTGGTAATTGGAAGCGGCCCGATTGTAATCGGGCAGTCTGCGGAGTTTGACTACTCCGGGAGCCAGGCATGCGCCTCACTTCGCGCAGAAGGCGTGAAAGTAGTAGTGGTGAACTCCAACCCTGCAACAATTCAAACAGACAAGGAAATCGCGGACATTGTTTACATTGAGCCCCTTCGCATCGACTTTCTCGAGCGCATTATTGCAAAGGAAAAGCCGGACGGCATAATCGCAACAATGGGCGGGCAGACCGGGCTGAATCTTGTAAT
>JAPLWZ010000123.1 GCA_026396335.1 Microcaldota archaeon
TGTCCTCAAGAAGCCCGACTGCGAGCGCAACTGGCGGAGACGGAGAGGCAATGCCGCGCTTCACTTGCCTGCACCTTCCCAATCGTTTATTTCCTGTATTATGCGCTGAACTATTTCGTCTGTCTGCTCTTTGGAAACGCTCGCGCCGCCAACAGGCTTATGCCCGCCGCCGCCAAGTTTTTTCATGGCAGCGCCAACATCATAAGTGCTTTTTTTGCCGTAAATGTTGTGCCCCACGCTCAATTTCACCGAATCTTTCTCCTCGTCAAGAGGCATTATCCGCACGGACGTTACTGCGGACGGGAATAGTGAATAAATCAAGTAATTGTTGCCGCGGGGAAATTCGCTCACTGACCGCATGTCGGAAAACGCGACCTTGCCGATCATTTTCGTGTTTGCGAGCAAGAGTTGCTTGAATTTTTCAAGGTCGCCCTGTACGCTTTCTACTCTTTCCTCGACCCATCCATCCTTCAGCACTGCGCTTATGTCGGGATTCTTTTTGATAAGTGCGATGACGTGCCGCCTGTACTTGTCGTCCTCTGATTTTTCCGCGTTGCTCTCAAGAGTATTAGATAAGAGGAACCAGCCAGTCGGATTCCGCGCCTCCTCGATTGGTACCTGCCCTGAATCAATTTTGTCAACTTCAAGAAGCGCCGCGGAATATTTCTCAAGATAGGGGTTTTCCGCCCATTCAAAAATCACGCGCGCCGCGCTTGGTTTCAGGCCCCATGCGCCCTCGAATTTCCTGTCTGGGCTAGGTCTGCTTGACTCATGGTGATCAAACCACATGCCTGCGCGCCTGTCAAACGGCAGGTCGGAAATAATGTCATACTCGTTGAAGAATATTTTTCCCGCCTGCACGGTGCCGGGGTCCACGAATCTGATTTCGTCCACTTCCTCAACTACTGATATGAGCACTGCTGAAAAAATGCCATCGAGGTCCGTGTGCGTGTAAAGGCGCATGCTACAAGAACGGCAGAAAAAGATTAAAAGAGAGGTTTTGCAGTCTGCGGGCAAACCCAATATTATATAACGTTTGCCAGTGCTTGGATGAGTAATAGGGGGGTGGATTAATGTCAGCAAAGCTAACAATTACCATACTGTTTTTATTCGCATTTTTAGCCGGCGGGATTTATGCGCTCGGCTGCAATCCCGGAACATCTGAATGCTACAGTGACACTGCTTACCAAACCTGCAACAGCCATGCGCTCTGGGACGCGCCTGTTGACTGTCAGTTAGGCACCACATGCGTGAACGGAGCGTGCCAGGAGCCGATCGGCTGCACGCCGGGCGCAAGCAAATGCACCGGAACCACGACTTACAAGACATGCGGCGACCACGCGCTTTGGGGGCCCGAACAATCATGCGCAATAGGGGTGACCTGCAGCAACGGGCAGTGCGTCCCGCTTCCACAATGCAGCTCGCCCGGCACCACGCGGTGCTCGCCTGACGGCTCGAACACAGTTCAAGTATGCAATAGCCAGCTCCAGTGGGAAACGCAGCGCGCGTGCGACTACGGATGCAGCAACGGTTACTGCCGTGCGTGCAACCCAGGCTCAACCCGCTGCGGCGACACCACACACTACCAGACATGCGGCTCGGACGGAAACTGGAACTCCGGCGACTACTGCGGCAACAACATGATCTGCAGCGGCGGCTCGTGCATAACAAACCCCTCGCTGAACTGCCAGAACATTGGCGCAGCCCGCTGCTCGCCATCAGACTCAAGCACTCTGCAAAAATGCAACAACAATAACAAGTGGACCGATTACCAGTACTGCTCGCTCGGCTGCTTCAATTCCGCCTGCAGAGTATGCTCCACAGGGCAGACAACCTGCAAGGATTCCGCAACATACTATATGTGCAACAGCTACGGGCAGTGGGGGCTTGACACATCGTGCCCAACTGGCTACGTTTGTTTCTTAGGCTCTTGCCAGGTGCCGACAGGCACCCAGTGCTCATCACTCGGGCAAAAGCGCTGCTCGCCATCTGACGCATCAATGACACAGATTTGCGGCAGCAACTACATTTACATGGACTACGTAAAATGCGGATCAGGCTGCGCGAACGGCGAGTGCATGGTGTGCCAGCCGGGCACATCCTACTGCGCTGATCCTGGCTCCTACAAAATGTGCGACAGCAACGGGCAGTTCACAACTGCTGTTCCGTGCGCAGCAGGGCAGTCGTGCTCAAACGGAAAGTGCGCGCCTTCCGCAGTATGCAGCGAATCATCAAGGCAGTGCGTTGGCAGCACAATACAGGTGTGCACAGGCGGGCAGTGGGCGAAATATACCTCCTGCTCAACTGACAGCGTTTGTACTGAGTCGCAGGGCACTGCGTACTGCAAGCAGAATGCGGCGCCTGCTCCAACGCCAGCCCCAACACCGGCACCAGCGCCTGAACCGCAAAAGGACAGTGGACTTTTAGGGCTGGGAATAATTGGCAGCATAATCGTTGTTTTGGCAGTGCTTGTGATTGCAGGCGCAGGTTACTTCCTGCTATTGAAGAAAAACGAATAATGTATTGAAAAAAAGTGAGAGACATTCAAAGAGGTGTTATTTATGAAAAACGTAAACGCAATTCTCGCATTCGCCCTTGCAGCCCTGCTTGTTTTTTCATTCGGCTGTTCACAAGCGCAGCAGCCTGCGCCAGGAAGCGACCGTGACTCGCACGGCTGCATACCCTCGGCAGGCTACACCTGGTGTGGCGCACTGAACCAGTGCATCCGCCCGTGGGAAACAAACTGCACTGCAGCATCAGCCAATCCGGCACAGCCAGCACCCGGCAGCGACCGTGACGCACACGGCTGCATAGGGAGCGCAGGCTATCAGTGGTGCGCGGCACTCAATGAATGCATCCGCCCATGGGAAACAACGTGCACGGTAAAGTCAGGCGTGCGCGTGCTCACTGAAAATTTCCCGCCGTTCAACTTCGAAGGGAACAACGGCACAGTTGACGGCAGGTCAAGCGAAATAGTAAGGCTTATCATGGCAGGAATGGGGCAGCGCGCAAGCATAGAAATAATGGACTGGCCAAGCGCATACCAAGTTGCGCTCACAACGCCCGATGTTGCACTCTACTCTGCTGCAAGAAGCCCGCAGCGCGAACACCTCTTCAAGTGGGTGGGCCCGATCGGGACTTATGACAAGACGCTCTACGTGAAGAACGGCTCAACGATAAAGATTGCAAGCCTTGAGGACGCGAAAAAGGCAGCATCAATTTGCGTGGTGCAATATGATGACAGGCAGCAGATGCTTGCAGGGCTTGGCTTTGCCAACCTCGTGGAAAAGCAGAATGACGCAGAATGCCTAAAGGCACTTGGCACAGGAGATGTGGCGCTTTGGTTCGGCTCCGCTGACACCATGCCTTATGTTGCAGCACAGGCAGGCTTGCCGCAGGGCACAGCAGCACCCGCGCTCCACGTTGAAAGCACTGAGCTTTACATAGCATTCTCAAACAGCACATCTGATACAACAGTGCAGGAATGGCAGTCTGCGCTTGACGCAATGAAACATGACGGCACGTATGACAATATGCTCGTTTGGTGGGGCTCGCAAATAATTCCGGGCTCGGACATAGACGCACACGGCTGCATAGGCTCTGCAGGCTACAACTGGTGCGGCGCACTGAACCAGTGCATCCGCCCTTGGGAAGCGACCTGCCCCGCGGAAGCACAGCCAACAGAAAACCAGACTATGCCTGGCAGCGACCGTGATTCGCACGGCTGCATAGGCTCTGCCGGCTACTCATGGTGCCCTGAACTTTCAAAGTGCGTGCGCGTTTGGGAGACCGATTGCCCCTCGCTGAAAGCAAAGGCGCTTGAAGACCAGGCAAAGGGTTATTGCGGCAATGGGAATGAGGTGGCGCTTTGCGGGCAATACATAAAGGTGGTCAGCAATATGCCAGGAGCAGGAAGCAAATTCTACACACTCGGGAATTATGACCCAGTTGCAACCTGCCCAGTTGTCGCGCCGGACTATATGACCCCGGACTGCAAGCAGCTTTTGCTTGGCAACAACTACGTTGAGCAAAAAATAAAGTGCGCTTAACTGCACGGGATTTTCAAAAGGAGTGCGCCGCTATTTTCCGGGTTCGTTAGTTATTCCCGGGCTTGTTAATTATTTCCAGGCGCACTTTATTTCCAAACGGCTCACTTGATTTCCAAATCAATAAAGCCGTTCGGCGGGTCGAGGTTAATCAGCTTTACCCGCACCTTTTGCCCTACCTTCAGGCCCTTTACCCACTTGACTACCTTGCCCTCAACAGGGGGCTCAAGCAATCGCGCGTAAATTCCCTTGTCAGATGCGCCTGTGATTATTGCATCAAACGTTAACCCGATTTTCCCGAGCAATAAAGTAGCTGCTTCTGCCTTTACCATGAAGCGCTCAACCTTTTTCGATGCGTGCTCCCTATCCGTGCACCATTCCGCTGCCTGCTCAAGCTCTTTCTTGCCGTAAGGAGAACGCTCACCTTTCAGCGATGCTTTTACCAGTCGCTGTATTATCAGGTCCACGTAGCGGCGGTTGGGCGCGGTTGAGTGCGTGTAGCTTGTGACTGCAAGGCAGAAGTGCCCGATGGGATTTTTCCTGTCGAACATCACATACTCGCCGTTCCCGATCAGTTTCACGATTGTCAGCGACAAATCTGGGAAAAGCTCCGGATCCGCCTGCCTTTGCTTTGCAAGGAAGATGGAAAGCGCCCTTGCGTTCGGGGAATGCGGAAGAATTGTGCCTTTTGCCTTGGCGAGTTTCATTATGTCAGGCCAGTCTTTCGGCACTCTGACCACTCGCTGGATGGTCGGTATGTTTGCGTGCTCAAGATGCCCGGACATGATGCCGTTTGCACCAATCATGAAGTTTTCAATTATGTGCCTTGCCAAATTCTCCTCGATTAGGACAAGGCCGAGCACTTTTTCGCCCTCTATGACCGCGCGCGCCTCAAGCGACTGGAGTTCCAGCGCGCCTTGTGTCATCCTGTACTTCCCCAGCCGGAGAGATGCAGTATTTTGAAGCCTGATTTGCGCTTCAAGCACTGAATCTTCAGCAATAAGTTTTGGCGTGGGGCCTGTGCCTTCAAGCCACGCGCCAACTTCCTCGTAAACGAGTTTTGCCTTGTTCCTCACAAGCGCAGGGTAAATTAACCCCCGGCGCACCGAGCCGTTGGGAAGAACCGTGAATTCTATTGCCATTGCAAGCCTGTCCTGCTCTGGCGGAAGCGAGGAGAGATTTTTCGACAATCTGTCAGGCAGCATGGGGAATGTTTCAATGCCTGTGTAAACGGAAGTCGTGTTCTTGCGCGCGTGCATGTCCAGCATGGAATTTTTCGGAACGTAAACATCCACATCCGCGATTGCCACCTTTACGTGTATTTCGCCGTTCTTGCCCTGCTCGCAGTACTCTATCTGGTCCAAGTCTTCAGTGTCGAAATTGTCAATTGAGGACCATAAGAGCCCTCGCAAATCGCGCACGGATTTTTCAGCCCGCTCTGGCGCGCGCCCGTCCAGTGCGTTAACGGCAGACATAACAGGCGAGGGAAATATGGGCTCGAAATCGAATTTCATCATTGCTTTTTTTGCAATTGCCTTCAGGTCAACAGGACCCGTGCTTCTGCTGGGTCTGTCCTGATCATGAGGAGTTGGCCTAAAGGAAAAGCTCCCTCGCCCCCTTTCATTGCGATGCCGCTGCCCCTCTCTGCCGTTGGAATGATGATTATGGTGACGCCCCATGCTATCTGCCACGCACTTCACGATTAAATAGATACCTACTAGTAGAAGAAAAACAAAAAAAATAAAGAAAAAACACAAAATGAAAATTACATCATAGCATCATTGAGCTTCTTCTCGAATGCAGCGGTTTCGCCTGCAGATAGCTTCTTGCCCTGCATTGAAGCGGCGTAATACTTGTGCACGTACTCAGCCATAATACCAGCAACCTTGCCCAATTGCTTGCCCATGGTCTTCTCGAGATTTGCTTCCATTTTTCTTTGGATGACCGCCATCCATGCCTTGTCGCCCATCTCTACCGCCATACCGGTCATTGTCTGCTTCTTTTCCTCTTCGCAGCAGCACTCGGAAGAGCAGCATTCATCGTTTTTGTTTCCCATAAATAACACCTCTTTGCCTGGGTTGGAATTTTGCTCTGCCATTAATACCCGCAATTACGCAAAAATAGGTAATTTGTACTCACAAATAGTAAGGAAAAAGGAAAAAAGAAAAAGCAGGCAACGGATTCTAGTTGCCTGGATAGGGCTCGCAAATGCGCTCCGTTTTCACGCCCATAAACGAGTTGGCTATATTTTCAGTCCGGTAGTTGTAGTACTGCACATAGTTCTTCCACTGGCCAGGTTCCAGAGTTACTGTGTAGTTTTCCGAATAATACGGCGTCCCTTCATTGTAATGCTCGTCATGCGGTGTTATCTTGAACTGGATGGAGCAGTTTACAGTCATAGTATCCATGTTCAGTAGGTTCACAGATTCGTAGCCGACTCCGGTTCCGATGCCCCCTGCATCATAGATCTTATAGTCCGTGTCGTTATTGTTGATGCAGTAGTGTGCTGGCACCACCACGTTGTGGCAGAAACCAGTTATTGTCTTGACGTTTGGATCCAAGTAGGAGATGGATCCATTGCTGTCTTTCTGCATTGCGCCAGTCTCATTGAATGCAGGTGCGCCTTCCTTTTCGCCTGTGAAATTTTCAGCTGGCGTCATTGGCTTTATTGGCTGCTCCTTTGCACCGGTTAACGGCTCAGCAGGAGTCATCGGCTTTTCTTTGCCCGGCACTGCAGGCGGGGTTGTTGATTTTTGCCCAGCGGGCTCGGCATTCGGATGATACCCGCCGTATTGCGTGCAGCCGAATAGGAGCATGAAAACTATTGCGAGAGACACCAAAACAAGACCTTTCAAACAAACCACCTTGATTTCACTTCTCGCGGAATGTTTAAACGGATTTGCGCTGCCCGCAAAAACAAACCCGCCACCCGCCTCCAAAGCCCGTATAAACCCTCTTTGAGTAGCCCTTAACGTGGTGAGGTTATGAGCAAGAAACAGCCAATTTTCGTAGTCGCGCAGTGGCAGCACAACAGCAAGGGATTATACACGCTCATTGAAGTTGGCGCAGCCACAAAGTACGAAGTGAAAAAAGGAGACCAGCGCTGGACCCTTCGCATCGGGAAATCCATGTACCGGCTTTACCAATACAAGGAATGGCAGAAGCACAAGAAAAGGGGCCTGCCTCGCGCGAAAATAGTGCCGATCGGCAAGCACAAGCTCTGAATTTGAGCTGCCCTTCAGTTATTTAATCTTGCATGAGTTGTATTTGATATGGCAAAGAAAACAAAGCGCACGAAGAACGCAAGCACGCAAAAGCAAAACTGGCTCGTGCTCGCGGGTTTCATCCTTCTTTCCCTGCTCGCAGGCGCAATAGGTTCGCTCTTCACATTTGAAGCAATACCAACCTGGTACGCCACGCTTAACAAGCCGTCATTTGCGCCGCCTAATTGGCTTTTCGGGCCAGTCTGGACAACACTCTACATACTGATGGGCGTATCCGCTTACCTGATCTGCCAAAAAGGAGCGAAGAACGAGAAAGTAAAATTCGCGCTTTCCATATTTTGCATACAGCTCGCGCTCAACGCACTCTGGAGCATCCTTTTCTTCGGGCTTCGCTCGCCGCTCTACGGATTGGTCGGAATAGTTTTCCTCTGGCTCTCAATTGCCGCAT
>JAPLWZ010000143.1 GCA_026396335.1 Microcaldota archaeon
GAAAGAAGTAAAATCAGAACTCAGGTGCGAAAAGGCGGGCTACGGCTAATTTTCCTGCGCGCTATTTCATCTTAGCAGAGCCTTCTGGCTCTGCTTCTGAAAAAATCTAGCCAGATTTTTTCATCTTCTTAGTCAAAAGCGGCTCAATACTCATTATCACTTCTGAGAATACCTCGTCAGCAGGCAGGGCTGCGTCAATCACTTCAAATTTGTAAGAAAGGAAATTCTCCTTTGCCTCCTTTCTGTAATTGCGCCGCACTGCATCCAAAAACGCAACATCCTTCTCAAACCTGTCAGGCACTTTCTGGCCTGCCTTTCGTTTCGCTCCCTCTCTTGCGCCAATATCCAAAAGCAGCACCAAATCGAGTGACAGCGCGTGTTTTGCCGCAATCATTTTTTTCACAGCCGCATAACCGACTTTCACTCCCTGGTACGCAAGAGTAGAGTGCAAATACCTGTCGCAAATGACGACGTTCCCTGCGCGCAATTCCTTTCTCAGAATATCCTGCTCTGCAATTATGTCGTCAGCAAATACTTCTGCAAGCTTTGCAGCATCAACATCTTTTTTCCCCTTTAAATGCGCAAATGCATCTTTCGCTTTGCGTGTCGGGTACTTGTGCAATTTGTACTTCACTCCATTCTGCCTAAGGAAAGACAAGAGTTTCCTAACTTGCGTGTTCTTGCCCGAGCCGTCTATGCCTTCGAATGCGATTAGCATATTTCCCTTCTTGCCAGTCTGGGATTTAAATGCTGTCTAGTTTTTGGGTGCTTTCTACTGCCGGGTCGAATTCTTTATAAACACGTTATAGCAGAATTTAAAACTATGGCAATACTTGCAACACTTCCTAATCCGACAACTTCTCATATCGGGCAGTTCAGCGGCAAGCGCGGCACGGAATTGGTGGTGAATGCCGATTCCCGCGAATTCAAAAAGCAGCTGCCGAATGGCGTAATCCTGCCTGCAAAAGTCCTTTCAAACACAGAAGTCCGGCTCAGCATAATTGAAAAGGACGGAAAAAAAGTCATATCCTACTTTGAAAACGGCACTCAGGCATACTTTGAAATTCCCGCCGTTTACGGCTACCAGGAATTCGCGCGCATGCTCGTCAAAACGCTTCCAAAAACCGCGCAGAACGACAGCTGCTCTGTGGAAATGGACCTGGACGGGATACCTGACACCCTCTCGAACAAGAATATCTGGTTCCGCGGCACGATTTCTGTAAAAATAACCAAGCACACCTACGAAATCCACATTAACGGGGACGAATGGGAACTGAAAACAAAGGTATTTGGCATGGACTTCGGTTCCAAGTTCGGCACTTTCACCAATTCCCCTGGCGAGCTCATCCGCCAACTCAACGAGTTAATGGTGAACAAGATTTACGGATACTAATCGTCTTCTCCCAAGGGCTTCAAATTTAAACGGTTGCGCTGCACACATTATCCATGGCATTAATCCTAGTCACGGGCGCAACAGGCAAGATCGGAGGCCGTGTGGCAGCCGCGCTCATAGCCAAAGGCGACAAAGTGCGCGCAGTAGTCCGCCCGGGAAGCAAAGGCATTCTTCCCGCGCGCGCGGAAAAATACGAACACGACCTCTCAATTGCGCCCCTTCCAGCCGACGCATTCAAAGGAGTACAAAAAATCGCTCACCTCGCAGGACTGGTGGGCAGCCACTCACAATCCGCGCTTGAAGCGGCAAATGCAGTGGCAGTGAACAGCCTGCTTTACAACTGCCCGAAAACAGTGCAGCGCATAGTTCTTGCCTCCTCCATCTCCGTATACGGCGAGTACAAGGGAAAAATAGCGGATGAAACATTCGAAGCGCGCGGCGAATCCCCTTACGGCAAAAGCAAGCTCGCAGGCGAACGCGAAGCGCGCAACTTCTGCCCGTGCCTGCCGATAACTTTCTTGCGCATCGCAATGGTTTACGGACCAGGCTTCAAAGAGGGATACTTTGACATTCTCCGCTACGTTGATGAGGGGAAAATGAAAATAATCGGTGACGGAAAAAACAGGATGCCCCTCGTTCACGTGGACGGAAGAGCTCACACAGGAAGAACTTTTTTCGTTTGCTGCATCCTGCCTCGGCGCGGAGCCGCCAAAAGAGCACATTTCTCCCGAAGCGCTGAACATGCTCATGAACCTCTCTGGCATGCTCGGGAAAAAATCCTCGCTTGACAGCGAGAATATCCGGCAACTCACGCTTGACAGGGCATACTCGACCGCCCGCGCGCAAAAGGAGCTTGGCTGGAAGCAAAAAGTCAAACTCGCAGACGGGGTGCGAGAAATGGTGCGTATTTATAAAGGGAAAAAGACGGTAGAATAGACGGTGTAATTATCAGCATCGAGCTTCGCTCGATATCTGAAAATTTCGGAGGAAATTTTCATGGTAACTATAGGCAAAACCGAAAAGTACATCAACGACGAAATCGCGCGCAAAGGCGGGCTTCTCTTTGCCCTAATTGACCCAGTGGACTACAAGTCCCCGAAAGAGGCAATAGGCGCAGGGCAGCAGGCAGCAGAAGGCGGCGCAGACATAGTGCTCATAGGCGGCAGCATGGGCGTGCAGGGCGAACTTTTGGACACTGTCACAAAGAGCATAAAGGAAAAAGTGAGCGTCCCGGTAGTCCTTTTCCCGGGCAACATAAGCACGGTGACAAAGCACGCTGACGCAGTTTACTTCATGTCCGCAGCGCATACGGTGAAGAAAATGGGCATTGAGGCGCTTCCTGTCGGCTACATAGTAATTGCGCCAGGCGGCACAGTAGGCTGGGTCGGCGACGTAAAACTCGTGCCGCGCGACAAGCCACAAATCGCAGCAGGTCTTGCTCTTGCAGCAGAAATGTCTGGCTTCAGAATTGTGCTCACAGACTGCGGCAGCAACCCGAAAGAGGGGCACATGCCTCTTGAAATGATTTCAGCAGTTGCAAAGTCAATCACGGTTCCATACATAGCCGCAGGCGGCATACGCACACCTGAACAGGCGCAGTCAGTAATTGCAGCAGGCGCAGGCGCAATACAGGTCGGCACAGCACTCCAGTCAGGCGGCAACCTGAAGCAAAAGGTCGCAGACATGGTGAAAGCAGTCCGCGAGGGCGGCAAGAAGAAGGTATAGGGGAAACAAATGCCCCGCACATTTTCCTTGGCAGACGATTATGACAAATCCCTAGCAGAAGCCAAGGCAGTTCTCAAATCCGGCGGCATCATCATTTATCCGACAGACACTCTTTATGGGCTTGGCTGCGATGCCACAAACAAAAAAGCAGTGGAAAAAATCTATTCTCTAAAGGGGCGGGACACAGGCAAGCCCCTCTCAATTCTCGTTTCAAACTATGCAATGCTCCTAGAATACTGCACAGTATCAGCAGCACAGACACGGATTCTTCACGCGCTCCTTCCAGGCCCCTATACATTCATTCTTCCTCTCAGAAAGCCCATTCCTGCCTCAACAGGCGCCACTGTTGGCGTGAGGGTGCCCGAGCACTATTTCATGCGCCAGATAAGCAGGGAATTGGGTGTGCCAATCGTGACTACCAGCGCGAACATTTCAGGCGAAAAAGATGCGGCAGAGCTTTCAGGCGTGGACAAGAAAGTCGCAGCAGCATCCGACATTCTAATTGACGGCGGCAAATGCCTCTACGCGCAAGGCTCCACAGTAATTGATTTAGTGAACATGAAAATAGTAAGAAAAGGCGCGGTGCGCAAGGGAGATCGTTTCGAGCATGGCGAGAAACGAGACAGCGGACAAAGTCCGCTGGATAAGTTCGAATTTGCCGATTAACTGCCGTGTTAGCCCTGCGAATATTTCTCGACAAACTTGCGGTAGTCTATTTCAAGCGCCTTCCTTATTTCGTTGGCAGCGTCGTATTCGATTTTGTGCTGTTTCTCATCGCCAATCTGGCTGAGCGCGTATGCCTTGCCCTCGCGCGCGTCCGGGTAATCCGGCTTTATCTCAAGCGCGCAGCTGAAGCACTCAAGCGCCTTTTCAAACTCGGGCAAAAACATTTTTGGCTCCGAACTTGCGATATTCATGAGCACGGAAACCCCTGCCATGTTGTAAGCGATTGCCATCGCCTCTTTCCTTTCAAACCTCTGCAAGGCTATTATCTGCGGATACCTCTGCTGCAGCTTGAAAAACTCGTCTTTCTTGTCTCCATACGTCATATAGTAGTAATCCGTTCCAAGCAGCATGGGCATCGATTCCAATCTGCTGCCCAAGTCAAGAGTGGCAATCGCAGGGGAATAATCCTGCACGAACTCATGCGCCACGTCCATCAGGTAAAATAGCATTTCGCTGTTTTTCTGGTTGTATTCAATCGGCCGCTTGTCCATCCTGTGGTTTTTTTCAGGCCTGACTGCCTGCTCAATGCGCGTGAGCATGGCGCCCCTGTCCTTGCTCATTATTATTTTTTCATATGCTTCCGGGTCCGGCCTGCCCGCGGCTGCCTTGAAATCATTAAAGGCGAACGAGTAAATTATCACACGGTAGTCTCCCCCCTTTCCATTCTGCAAGCTGCGCCTAGCATGTGCGGTTCCCCTATTGTAATTTTCAAGTTCTTTTTTTATTTCGTCCTCAGACAATGGGGCGCCTTTCAAAAAATGGTTCATCACGCTCTTTGATGCAACCAGGTGGCTGTTCACATTAGGAATATACAGCACATTCAACGGGTTGATCAATTTCTTGCCAGCTAGCATGCAATGTCACCTATGTTTAATGATGTACTTTCATGTAAGAGGGTATTTATATATATCGGCTCGCCCTGCAAGTAATCTATGCACATTTCATTCGGAACATTGCGCCTTGATGTTTTCCCAACAGTTTACGAGCCTGCGGAGGACTCTTTCCTTCTCGCAACATACGCTTCCTCCTGCACTGGCAGGATACTTGAAATCGGCTGCGGCACAGGCATTGTCTCAATTTCAGCAGCGCTTGGCTCAGTATCCAACCATGTACTCGGCGTGGACATGAACAAGGAGGCAGTGGAGTGTGCGCAGCACAACGCAGAGGCAAATAACGCGCCAAACTGCCGTTTCATGCAGGCAAATATGTTCTCCTCAATTCCTGAGGGAGACAAATTCGACTTCATCCTATTCAACCCGCCCTACTTGCCCACCACTCGCGAGGAAAAGCTTGCGCTTGAGGATGAAAATTTTGCTTATGACGGAGGCGAGTCCGGGCTTGAAACATTCATGCAGTTTGCAGAGCAAGTATCAGAACACCTTGCAGAAGGCGGAAAGGTAGCGGTAATAGCAACCTCTCTTAATGATGGGATAAAAAAGACAGTTGAAGAATTGGAAAAACGAGTTGGGAAAACGCAAATACTGTCCGAAGAAGCATTCTTTTTCGAAAAAATCGCGCTTGTTGAGGCAACCTATGGCAAAGCAAAACCCTGAACGCTTCCGAATAGTCCTAGTAGAGCCAGAATACGAGCTCAACATGGGCGCAGTGGCGCGCGCGATGAAGAATTTCGGCTTTTCAGATCTTGTTTTTGTCAAGCCCAAATGCAATCCAAAAGGATTTGACGCAGTCATGCACGCAAAGCACGCAAAAGAAGTTCTGCAAGGGGCAAAAACCGTGCGCACGCTTGCTGCAGCAACAAAAGGCTGCAAACTCTCAGTAGGCACAACCGGTATCATTTATCGCCACTGGGCAGAAACATTCCGCACGCCGATAAAACTTGAGGACTTGGCAGGCAAACTAAAGGCAAATAAAGAAGGCAAAATCGCGCTCGTATTCGGGAATGAAGGCATCGGCCTGTCCGAGCGCGACATTTCCGCCTGTGACCTGCTTATCACAATCCCGACTAACAAACTCTACCCAATCCTAAACCTCTCGCACGCAGTCGCCATCACACTTTACGAACTCTCCAACTACAATCTGCTTGGTTTCGAGCCTGCGGGCGAATCTGAAAAAGAGCACCTCATCAAAGCGTTCGGTCTAATCACTGACAAATTCGGGCACGAGATGCGCAACCCCCGCAAGGTAAAAATAGCCTTCCGCAGAATGGTTGGCAGGGCGATGCTCACAGATAAAGAATGCGTCTCCATCCTCGGGGTGTTGCGTCGCACGAACACAGAGCTTGAGAAGGGAAAGAAAAAGAAAAGATGAATCGCTTGCCTGGAAACAAACAGAAAAGGTGAAACGTAAATGAAAAAGGACAAGAAACACGCCCTTTCTTCCCCCTGGGTCTATCTTGCTTCAATCATCCTTGCAGCCACTTGCATAAGTGAAGTCAGTTTCTTCTGGCAAAACCCCTCTCTTCTGCTTCTCCTCCTGGCAGCAAACGGAATTCTCATGATTTCAATAGGCAAGCCAAAGGAAGACGCAGCGTTATTTTGCATTATGGGCGCATGGGGCGCGCTTGCAGAAATAACCGGCATAAAATACGGCGTATGGATGTATCGTTTGCCTGATTTTTACGGAATCCCGCTCTGGCTCCCGCTTGTTTGGGGCAATGCAGCCGTATTCATCAAGCGCAGCTGGGAATTCATCCAGGAATACGCCGTAAAATAGGGTCGTTTTCATCTAGCGCTTCCGCTAAGGGATGTAAGAAAAATTAAAAAAGAAATTACTTCTTCCTGCTCTTGACAATCTTGACCTTTGAGGGGGTCAAAAGGATCTTGTCTGTGTCGATCCTCGCGATGTCGCCGTTGATTTTTGTGACGTACATCTTGATGTTGTCAATCGTCTGCTTGAGCTTGTTCGGCTGCTTTGCCATTGGCGAAACGTTCAGGAGGATGATGTTTCTCGCCTTGAGCTCCTCCATGATGGCCGCCACGTCGTTTTCCGTTTCAAGCGCAATCGGCTTCACGTAGAAGTCCGCGGCCTCGTGGAGCACGTCGACATTTTCCATTTCGACAGTGTTCATGTATTCCTCGAGGTTCATTTCCTTCCCCATGCCGAGTCCTTTGCTGATTTTTTCAAAAATGCCCATACTCTCACCTCAGTGTAATCATACAACTTCATTGGTTCGATATTCGGAGTATAGTTTAATAAGGCTTATTCCCTCCATCAAAAACCCTGCTCCAGACGTAATGAAGGTGCAGGCAAGGGTTTCATCATGCCATCTTTTTCGGACATACTAAACCGGCCGACCGTGTTCGCCGACCGCAACGTGCTTTCGCCACATTATGTGCCGAGCATTCTTCCTTTTCGCGACAAGGAAATAGGGAAAATAATGGCCGCCGTTTCGCCAGCGCTTAAAGGCGAGCGGCCCCGCAACATATTCGTCTACGGAAAGACAGGCACGGGCAAAACCGCGTCAGTAAAGCACGTCGCGGCAAAATTCGAGTCGCACACGGCAACTGCAAGGGCGGATGCGGCAGGCACGGCAAAATCAGCCGCCGCTTCCTCGCGCGCAAAGACCTGCTATGTGAACTGCAGGATGTATAACTCCCGCTACAGGGTGATACAGAAAATAGTGAAAGAGCTCCTTCCCTCGCTTGACTCAATGGGCTTCGGGCTTGCCATGCTCTACGAGAAGATGATGGAATCCGTGCTCACCTCCGGCGCGCATCTCATAGTTGTTCTTGACGAGGTTGACATGGTAAAGGACTTAGACGACCTGCTCTACACGCTCACCCGCGCAAACGACGAATTGAAGCAGGGCGGCGTTTCACTGATTGGCATTTCAAACAAGCTCACCTTCAAAGACCAGCTTGACCCCCGCTCGCGCTCCTCTTTGTGCGAAAACGAAATGGTGTTCGCGCCCTACACAGCAAACCAGCTCGCTGCAATCATAGACCAGCGCGTGAAAACCGGCTTCAAGCCGCACACAGTGGAAGAATCCGCCGTGAATCTGGCGGCAGCGCTTACAGCATCAGAAACAGGCGACGCGCGCTACGCACTCAAGCTTCTCATGAAATCCGGCGAAATAGCGGACGACCGGGGAATAAAGAAAATCACTGACAAGGAAATAGAAGAGGCTCGCCACACAGCGGACACTGAAGTTGCATTCGAGGCAATATCCACTCTCCCCGACCACCAGCAAATGGTGCTTCTCGCGGTCGCTCACCTTGCAATTGACAAGGGCAAGAACACACGGCTTACTACGGGCACGGCAGACGAAGACGACTCATTCCTTACAAGCGGCGAAGTATACGAAGAATATTGCAAGCAGGCAAAGCACCACCGCAAGCCCCGCCGCTCAGCCCGCTGGTACCGCGAGTACCTGAACGACCTTGAAATGCTCGGGCTCATCACAACAATTGAAAGCGGCGCAGGCATGCGTGGCAGGACGCGCCTCATCCGCATAGGTTTCCCGCCAGCAGACGTGAAAAAGATAATAGAAAAGAACTTCTCGATAATCGAAGGCAAGGATTAGGGACGCTGCATGGCTTCAGACGAACGCACATTCCATCTTCTTCTTGACGCATTCTCACTCAAGCACTTGCCCCGCACCGGTTGGGTGCGCATGGGCGCGCCCCTCGAATCTGTGGCAGACCACTCATTCGGAGCGGCAGTAATCGCGCTTGCACTTGCGAAAATGGAAGAACTTTCGTCGCAGGATGAATCGCTTCTCCTAAAAGCCGCGCTCCTGCACGATCTTCACGAGGCAAAGCTCGGCGACCTCACACCTGACGAAAAGAAGGCAAGCAAGCCTGACGAGGAAGGCACAGAGCGCGAAATGGCGGCAGGCACGCACCTTGAAGGCGAGTTGCCGTTTTCTCTCCCGCCGCGCCTGGCACTCCTCTTGCAGGACGCAGACAAGCTCGACATGCTGCTTCGCGCAATAGAGAACGCGAACGCAGGCAGCGCAAAAATGGGCCCCTTCGTCTCATCAGCGCTGCAGCAGATAAAATCGGTTTCAGGGAAAAAGATTGCGGCGCTCGCGCTGAAACGGCTTAGGAAGTGAATCAATGCCTACACCTGACTTCAACATCGCACCCGTTGACGAGGCATTCCGCACACTTAGCAAAATACTCTTCGGCAGGGATGTGGGCTCGCTAAAAGACTTCAGCCCCTATTTGAAGGAGGCAATGATGCCTTACACAATCGAGCCAAGCTGCATTTCCGGCGGGCAGGTGTACATGTCAAACAACCTTTACCCCAAGGGCGGCAAATTCGTGGGGCCAGGCGAACCTTTTTCGTGCAGGGGAAGAAAACACGGTTTACTGCGGCAATAAGGTATTCGGCAAAAATCACAACACCAAGCTTGTTGACAACGCAATCAACTGCATTGACGTCTATTACGGGCACAACATCCGCAACGTGAAAAAGGGCGCGTACATTTCCTACGTCCGCGAATCTGAATATGTATTCGGACTGCCTCCCTTCCCGAAAATCAACTACTCCATGCGCTGCCACGAGGGAATAAACGTGCACAGGATGTTCGAGACGTTCTACACGACAAACTCTTCAGACATGTACTACTCATTCAACTGCACCAACTGCATGGACGTGATATTCGGCTTCAACCTGCGCGGCAAGCGCCACGTAATCGGAAACGTCGAGCTTCCGCAAGCAGACTTCCTCAAACTCAAAAAGAACCTGCTCTCGCAATTGGCAGACGAACTGGAAAAGAACAAGCGCGCCCGCTCAATATCTGACATAGCGTGCATGGCTGCAAAGGACAAGGGAGGGAAAGACGCGGGCAAGAGGATTCCTACGCTCCCTGCACAGCCAGCAATAGAAAAGGCATTCTCAGACATCACAAAAATAGTGCTTGCAAAGGAAAGAAAGCCAATCGCACCGTTTGTGCCCTACCTTCAAGAACGCACCATCCCAGTAACGAAAGTAAAGGGCAAGTTCGGCACGCCAACATTCAACACTGGCATGCCGCTTGTGAAGGGCATCCCGTCATCCAGCCTCTGTACTTTAGAGGAGGCGCTCAAGCAGAACCAACCGCTAATCACGAAGGAGCAATCCTCCTTCCCGCTTGAAAAGCTCGAGCAAATTATTTCAGAAAAAGCAGCATTCAGCCTGGATTTCGTGGACGGGCAGTGCCGCGATTACGTGGAAGTGAGCCAGGTAATCGATTCAACCGAAGTTTACTCAACATGGGACACAACAAGCTCGCAGCGCTCCGCCTGCTCTGACGGCGTCATACAGTCAAAATACATATTCGGTTGCTCATTCCGCCAGCTTGACTCGGAATTCTGCATAAAGTGCTGCGACATAATAGAGTGCAAGCGCTGCTTTGAAGTGGACAGCTCCACAAAATGCACTGCCTGCTTCTACTCGCACAATTTAGAGGGCTGCGAGGAGTGCATCATGTGCTGCAACGTGAAGGGCATGCGCTACGCGGTGCTCAACCAACAGCTTCCCAAAGAGGAATACATGAGGATAAAGCAGATGCTTCTTGGCTACATAAACGCAGAATTAGACAAGAAAAAGAAAGTTCCGCGCTCGATTTTTAGGCTTGGCTAGCGTTTCTGATAATCCAAATATGCCAATGCCGTAAATATAATGAAAAAAGCGATAATTGGTATGTATACGAATGAAGGAGCAGTGAAAAGTAATCCAACAAACGCAGGAAGAGCCGCCAAATTGCCTCCCGCCAAAATTAGAAATGAAATGAGTACGCACAGCATAAAGAGGATATAATTCTCCCACAATTTCATTCTAATCATCCTCGTTTCTGGCGTCTATCTTACCTAACTCGTTTGCTCTTCCTTTTCTATAATGATGCTCTTCCCATCCAGTTTCGAATTTTCTCTTCCTAAACATACCCAGATAAAGCATGAAAATTCCCATCAGTATAAGGACTATTCCCAAACCAAAACCCCAACTTTCTGTAAGAAGCCAGATTCCTATACTTAGAACTATCGCGCCAAGAACAGTTGCTTTTGTCTTATCTATAGCCACGTTATTCCTAATCTCAGGTGCATTTTAAAAATGCTGTTTACTGGTCCATCAGTTCGGCAACATCGCCGAATTTCTCTGCGGCATCCTTTGAAACATAGGTGCAGGCAACATAGCCCTTCTTCGCCTTCACAATAAGCAGCGGCACATTCCCAAGGTTGAAGCTGACTCCTACATATTCGCGTCCTTCAAAAGTAACTTTCTCTTCCATAAGAACGCCTCCCATTAATTCCGGCAAAGTTTCATTTACCAGCGCTTGCCAGAATTCCAGCTTTCGCCAAGCCGCCTGTCCCTCGGTGCGCTCTTCTCGCGCTCTGAGGTGCGGATTGCCTTGTTCTTCAACTTCTCGAAAATGCGCCTGTGCTTTGCGCAGGACATGCAGTAGCGGTTGTCCTCGTAAGTGGTTGTCTTCACATCGTCCGCGGTCTTGAGTTCCGTGGAATAAACAGTCATCTTGCTGTACTTCACACTCTTGTCCTTCGGCATCGTCCTTCCGCAGGATGAGCAGGTCACAAGTTTTTCGCGTCCTCTTGTTTTGTTCGGCATATTAATCACCAATTTTAAGTGTTATCTTTCACGGATCTTGATTGCGTAAGTGCCAGGCATCTTGATGCCCAGTTTCACTGCGATTTCCGACTTTTCCGGATCAGTTACTTTCAACTGCCCAGAGAATTTTTCAGTAAGTTCTGTCCCATTGCAGCCTGGGCAGGTCGGACCGTCTGAAATCAATCTGCAGTTCTTGCAAGCTTTCATAAAATCACAAATCCTTATTCTTTCTTCTCTTCCTTCTTGGATTTCTTCTCAGCCTTTTCCTTCTTCTCAGGCGCAGCATCCGTGGCAGCCTTCTTTCCCGCGAGCCACTCTTCCTTGCCAAGGCCGTCCGGCCTCATGGTAAGCCCGATTTTCGTCTCGGGTATGCTCATCTTCATGCTGACTGTGGAAATCTTCGCGTACACGTGGTCGCCTTTCTTAAGCGCCTTCTTGCTCTCGCGCCCTGTGAATGAAGCGGTCTTCTTGTTGTATGTCAAAAAGTCGTTTGCAATCTGGGACAGGTGCACCAGGCCTTCCATTGGGCCCATTGTAAGGAATGCGCCGAATTCGACTATCTCCGAAACGTCGGATTCCATTATTTCATTCACCTGCGGTATGTAGCAGAGAACATCAAATGTCACGTCATAGTAAGCAGCATTGTCGCCCGGTATCACAATTCCGTCGCCTGCCGCTTTCGAGTTCCAGACAGCCAAAGCAACACCTGCTTCCTTGTCAATCCTTCTCTCATACTTCTCCCTCAGTATCTGCGTAAGCGCATCTTCGAGTTTCATGGCGAAATATTGCGCAGGCAGCCTGACCCGGTCCTTGCATGACAAAACTTGGTACATAAATACACCACTGAATTAGAGCCCGTATTCTAAGGGCTTGTCTTTCCGTCGTTATGCCGACGAATGTTTAAAAAAGGTTGTGTTCGTTCTTTGACCCCTGGCAGCATCTGGCTTTTTATGGGCTTTTGCCAGATCCAACTCTGGTTTTATGAATAATAACGAGTTTCAGGAGATGCTGAAAAAAATCGGCAATGCTACCTACAAGGAGCACGAGTGGCTTTTGGAGCTGGCTGAAGCCCCGGGCATTCCAAAGGCGCTTAGGGTGGCTGCAGGCGGCAAGGCTGCGCAGCAACTGCTTGAGCACAGGTACTTCATGGACATTTACCGGAACATCAACAACGAAAAACTTCCGTCGGAAGTCCGCATGACCATGAAACAGGCCGGCGAGGCGGTGCTTTCCCGCGACACCGATTCCGAACTTAAATTCGCCAACCCGAAAAAATTCGAAACGGTCCTGAAAAACAGGGGGTTGTCTCCAAGTGCGGTCAGGGAGTTCAAAAATGATCTCTTTTTGGCAAATGCAGTCTGGCAGCTCAATCTCCGGAAGAATTAGTGAGATCTTGTGGCGGACACGAACATCTCTGCCCGGTTCACTTCTGTTTTGCATACGTTTTCTGAAGCAAAAGCGCGTCTTTTTCAATCAGCGGAGACTCGCAAATGGCAGTGCCTGACCAGCCGTTCTCCTTCCAAGCAGAAGCAAGCGG
>JAPLWZ010000090.1 GCA_026396335.1 Microcaldota archaeon
TGTTGAGGGCAAGCGCTACATTGATTGCACAACCGGCGTAGGTGTTGCCATACTCGGGCACGCACACTCCGCGGTAGTTGCAGCAGTAACAAAACAGGCAAGCACGCTCATGACCTGCCAGGAGTCATTCGCAAATCCGGGCAGAACAAAATTAGTCGAGAGGCTTGTTGGGCTTTTCAGCGGAAGATCGGGCACAGAGAGTGGCAGCTCAGGCAGGGTTTTCATGTGCAACTCCGGCACAGAAGCAGTGGAGGCAGCGCTCAAACTCGCCCGCAAGAAAACCGGAAGAAAGGGTTTTGTCGCTGCAATGAATGCATTCCACGGAAGGACCAGCGGCGCACTCTCGCTCACATTCAAGGAGAAATACCGCGCTCCGTTCGAGCCGCTTCTCGGCCCGGTCGTTCGCACCCGCTTCAATGACATAGAGCACCTGAAAGCATCAGTTACTGCGGACACAGCGGCAGTTTTCCTTGAGGCAATACAAGGCGAAGGCGGAGTTCGGCCAGCAACTGCGGAGTACATGGAGGCAGCGCGCGACATTTGCACTGACAGGGGCGCGCTTTTGGTAATGGATGAAATACAAACGGGCTGCGGAAGGACTGGAAAGTTTTTCGCTTACGAGCACTTCGGAATAAAGCCGGACATTGTTTGCCTTGCAAAAGGATTGGGGGGCGGCGTGCCAATCGGCGCAACAATTGCAACGGAGGAAATCGGCTCGGCATTCACGCCTCTTGAGCACGGCAGCACATTCGGCGGCAACCCTCTTGCGTGCGCGGCGGCAAACGCAGTGCTTGACACTATTGAAAAGGACAAACTGCTCGAGCGAGTCAGCACAGAAGGCACATACATGAAGCAGAAGCTCGCCTCTGTTCTCTCTGGAAAAACACAAGTGCGGGAAATGCGCGGCATGGGGCTAATGCTCGCAGTTGAATTGAAAGTTCCATCACGCGAGCCCCTCTCGCAACTCCTGCAGCGCGGAATTCTCGCCCTTCCGGCAGGCGAGCAGGTGGTGCGCATGCTGCCTCCTTTCATAATACAGCGAAGTTCGCTTGACACAGTGGCAGAAAAACTATCCGAGGTAGTGCAATGAGCATGATTCCTGTTGATTTCCTGGATAAACTCGTTGCCACTCCCAGCCCTTCGGGCAATGAGCAAAAAGCAATCGAGCTTTGCATACAGTATATGCGCCAGTTCCAATTTGAAAAAGTCTGGATTGATGAAGTTGGAAACGCGATAGCGACAAATTACTTGCCAAAGCCAGGCATTCAGCCCGACCTCTTGCTATTCGGACACGCAGACACAATCTCGGCGCCCATGCCCCACAAGCGCGAGTACGACAGGATTCACGGCCGAGGATCAGTGGACGCAAAATCCCCGCTCGCAGCGCTTCTCACAGCCGCAGGCGAGCAGAAGGTCAGCTACAAAGTGATGGCAGTTGCGGTAGTGGAAGAGGAAACATCCTCCAAAGGCGCTTATCACCTTCTGAAGCACGTCACTCCGAAAATGGCAATCAACGGCGAGCCCACCAACACAACCGGCGTCACGGTCGCATACAAAGGCAGGCTGCTTGTAGAGTGCCGCACGCACGGCAAGGCATCACACGCAGGCATGGCAAGTGAAAACCCAATTGAGCGCACAATAGAATACTACCAGAAGCTGCGCAGCGTTTACCCTCTTCACAAGAACAATTTTGACTCGGTCATTCTCAATATTACGCACATAGAAGGCGGCAGCCGCGATGCGCTCAACGTGGTGCCAGAAAAGCTTGACTTTGAAATAGACGTTCGCGTGCCCCCTTCAATCCCGCCGAAAAAAGTGGCTGACACATTCAGAAAGCTCGCGCCAAGCAACGTGACTGTAAAAGTGCTTGAAGGGCTGCCTGGCGTGGAAACGAGCGTCAATCACCCTGTGTGCCGTTCAATGATAGTAGCAATCCGCGAATCAGGGCTGCACCCCCGCTATGTAAAGAAATCCGGAAGCGCAGACATGAACATAGCCGTGCATTCAGGCATTCCAACAGTTGCATACGGGTCAGGCGACTCATCACTTGACCACACGCCAAATGAAGTGGTGCTCATCAAGGACTATGAAAAGTCGATTGAAATAATCAAGAGAACAATGAAGAACCTTGAAAAGTCGTTCTAATTCTTTTCAGCACAGCATTTCCTGCACAATGAGTGGAACCTTGGCAGCAAGCCGCAGGAAATCCGACTTTGAAACCCATTCCTTGCTGCTGTGCGCTTCGCCGCCTGCGGGGCCTAGCGTGATAATCGGCATCTTCTCAACTGAAAGTATGTTCTCATCAGCAACAGTGAGCCCGTATGAAATGGCAGGCTTGCCTATGTGGCTGCAATAAAGTGAAAGGAACCTTCGGACCGTTGCATTCTTCTCATCAGTTTCGTACGATGGCAAGTAGGGTGTTTTCCTCTTAGGGATTTCAACCGACCAGTTGCAGCCAGCAGGGAACTTTACGCTTCGCAAGTGCCTCTTTATGTGCGCAAGGAAGCTCTGCGGCGTGTGAGGCGGAACGTAATGCACGTCTGCGTCTATCACTGCCTCTGTCGGGACTGAAAGCGAGCGCGATTCAGATGAGAAGCGCCTCACAAATAGCCGCGAGGGGCCGAGCTTTCCGGTTGGCATGGGTATTTTCGAAAGCGCACGGACAATGATGTTGCCGAGGTCAATCGCGCTCACGCCCGTGCTTCCTGCTCCGTGCGCGCCAATCCCTGTAACAGTAAAACGGTAAACTGCCCTTCCGCGCCTTCCAAGTATTATGGGCGGCTTTCCCTTTGACGCATCCTGCGGCGCATCAGGTATCTCATGGCAGATTGCAACACTGCAATTCCTGTACTCGCCGCTCTTTTGCGCAGCCCATGTGCCTTCTGAAATATTCTCCTCATCAGCAGTAAGCACAATCCTCATGCCCCGTTCGCTCGTGTCGCAGTATTTCGCGCAAAGAAGCACAAGTGAAAGTCCAGACTTCATGTCCCAGCTCCCAAGCCCGCGTATGGTGTCTCCGCGCATTTCCATGCGTAACGGGTCGCGCTTGCCGTAATTGTACGGCGGCACGGTGTCCAGGTGGGCGGAAAGAAGCACTGCGCCCTTGCGGCTGCCCTTCTGCGCAATGACATTGAACCGGTTGGGCGCAAACTTTTGCAGGCGCACAGAAAATCCATAGCGCTTCAAATAAGCAGAGCAAAATTCGGCAAGCGCGCGCTCCTGGGGGAAAACGGAATTTATTGAAATGAGCTTGCGCAGGAGCGAAAGCGCCTCACTGTCTCTTTCCATTGGAACCGCCGATAATCTGTGCTACTGGCTGGACCTGCTGCACTGGGACTCTTTCCTTCACTGGCACTCTTCCGAATGCGTTTGTTGAGCCGTAGTTTGGCAGGCTGCTCATGCTGTCCGAGTTGTGAGCGCGGTTCCTTATCCTGTTTTCGGTTATCAAGTCCTGTGTTTCCGTTTGGACAAGGTACTTGGCAAGCCCGCGCACCACTACATTATTCTTGGTCTGGTAATTGCGTATCCTGAGGCTTTCCACATCGTCTCCCCTGCGTATTGGCGTGCCTGTTGAAGTAAGAATGGTTGGCCCGTGGTCAATCAGCGCATCCACCACATGAAGAGTTGCTCCCGTCACTGCGCGCGCGATGTTCCTCTGCCCCGCTGCTATGCGAACAGAATCCCCGACAAACTCAAACTCCGCGCCCATCCGTCCGTAAACGCCTGCTATGGACTTGTCATAGCCGTTGCGGCTGATGATTGCGTCCTTTCCTGAGAAGAGCTTGGTGAATGCCTCATGCCTCTCCGCACCGGTGTGCGTGAAAAGGTTCGCGCGGCCGTGCGCGTCCCTTGTGGGCGTGACTCCCGGCACCTCTGCTGCATACCCGGGGTGAATGTTGATTATCAGGCCATTGTAGCCGACCCTCTCGTCAAGCATCACCGAGTTGAAAAGAACAGTGTATGAGTCTGAAAGTATGACGTCTATGTCATTCTCCCTCATGAATGAAAGCATGCGCTGTTCATATTGCACCTTTGCTTCGTGCTTTGCGGTGTTTGGCACCTTCACGCCATCCTGCTCTACCTTGGCTGGAATCTGCCTCCAGGGCTTGGATTCCTCAACATGGAACGCAATGCCGTGCTCCTGGCAGAAGTTGCGCAGGTATTCGAACGTGGGCGACGGGTCCACATTGCCGTGGTTCCCGTGCGCTGTGCCGTTGTCATCCACAAACACTGCCGCAATGACGACCTTTCTAGTAAGCAGGTTGCCTGATTCAATCTGCCTCTGGAGGAATTCAATAGTGGGTATTATGCGCGAATCCGTCCCCACGCCCTCTGTAGTAATCTCGCGTGGCGAGGTGACGTACGCAAGCCTGATAGTTCCTAGTTCATGTTGTGGCTCTTCCATGCTTCTCATCTGCAGCGAAGGGTTTATAAATGCTGAACCTAGTTTGACTAATTAGTATTACTAGTAATAGTAATCATAACTAATTTCGTCTTTAATTGACGAAAAAATAACTAAAATGGCGTTTTATGCCCGATGCGCCTGGAACTCACATGCCTCATCAAAACACTTAATAACCTCGCCGAAGGTATACAATGCACACGGGGAGAAAATTGGTTTGATAGCGATATTGTCGAGGTGTACAAATGAAATTTTTCGCACTGCTGTCCCTTCTGCTAATCATTTCCGCGCCATTCGCGGCCTTCACGTACAATGGCTCGATCAACGGCTCTGCAGACTCGGACGGATCTACATTCTACCAATTTTCCAAGCCCACGGGGCTCCTTTACCGTGAAGGCACGCTTTATGTGGCGGACGGGGGCAAGGGCGCAGTTTATCTTTACGACGCATCCACAAACAGCAGGATAAAAGCAATCGTCGGGACGGCTGGCACATTGCCTGTCCAGTCGCCGCTCCACATGGCGTATGATTCCGGCATTCTCTACATCGCCGACAGCTTGGGACAAGCCGTCATGACCTATTCTGGCGCGGGTTACAATCTCGACACTTGGGCAGCGGCATCCAACCTAATCCAGCCATCCTCGCTGGTATTCGACAGCAAAAGCGTTTACATCACCGACCTGGGCAAGGAGCAGCTCCTGCAGTATTCTCGCTCAACAAAGTCCTATCAGAACATCACAATCGACAAGGGCCCCTCGGACGGGCAGCTTAGCGCGCCGCAGGAAATAAAATTCTACAAGGGCAAATACTACATAGTTGATTCCGACAAGAGCCTCATTTTCGTATATGACCAGAACTTCACCTTCCTTTCGCTTATGGGCCGCGGCAGGGGCGGAGTGACTCTCGCATCCCCGCGCGGGCTGGATATTTTTGATGACAGGATTTACGTGGCTGACTATGGCAACGCCCGAGTTATTGTTTACTCGCTTGACGGCTATCCGATCGACTCGCTTGATTCGTCGCCGTTGAACAATCTCTCCTATCCAATGGACGTGGCGGTGGGCAACGGCATGCTCTATGTTGCTGACGGCCTATCTCGCGAAATCAAGTTTTTCTCAATAAACTACACTGACAAGAACGACAGCGTGCTGCAGATGATTTCTGCAGCAAACCAATCCATACAGGTTCTGAATTCCCTGCAGGCGACTGCGGACAAGCTGAACCTATTTTATGAAAAAACCGGTGCGGCGCAGGACCTATGGATGTCTCTTGTCGATTACGGCAATTTCCAGTTCTCCTCATCCGCAGCTCTCGCATCTAAGGCATTTTCCGAGTCTGATTCAGCGCAGGGCGCGCTCACGCAAGACATCAAGGTGAAGGTCCTCCAGGTTGTAAAGGTGTCCCAGGACAAGGTTACGCCTTACCGCAACTCGGGCGTAAGTGGCATCAAAGACAATCTCGCGCAGTTTGACAACCGCGTGGCAGACATAAACGCGAAAATTTCCCAGGGGTCATACGCTGCCGCGGCGGACGCAGCGCTCACACTCTTCTCTCTTGCGGAAAATATAGGCTCCACTGTAGTAAGCAAGCAGGCAGAGGCCGTGTCCCGGGACAAGAACACGTCCTTCGCATCTTTCAGCCGTGACTACAGTGACCTTCTCGGAAGGCTGAACAGCGTCAATCAGGAGGCGCAAGTATACCGCCAAGAAACCAACCTTTCAAGCTCGGAAAACTACCTGAACCAGTCGCTTGCGCAGGCTGGATCAGGCGACTTTAGC
>JAPLWZ010000042.1 GCA_026396335.1 Microcaldota archaeon
AAACGATTGTTTTCAACCTGAGCGGGCATGGCTTATTGGACCTGGGCGGCTACCAGCAATATCTGGAAGGGAAAATGTAGTTTCTGCCTGGCACTACCATTGCCGAACCAAAGTCGTTCTCTTTTTATTCTTCTCCTTCGCTTTAGCTGCCGGGTGGTAATTATGACGAAGGCAATATTCGTTCTATTAGTGGCAATGGCAGCAATGCTGATTTTCGCAGGATGCGCAGGCGCGCCTCAGCCTCCAATAAAACAAAACAACACCACTCCTCCTGCTCCTCCGCCTGAAAAAAATACTACTGGGCTTGCCAATCCGGCGTCAGTAAACTGCGTTGATGCAGGCTACAAATCAGACATTCGTGGCTCCACTGGTTACTGTATTTTCCCGAACGAAAGGGAATGTGAGGAATGGGCTTTGTTTAGGGGCGAGTGCACGGACGCAGACAGCTTCACCATGGTTGAAACGCCTGGCTTTGTCGCGCACCCCTGGGAAACACAATACAAATTCTATGCTGACGGCCGGCTCATGCTTATAGATACCAATTCGAGCACGGGTGCAACCACCACGCTTGTTGCTTGGCTTGCGCCCTCTGACTTTGCCTCATTTGTGAAAATGCTTTCTGACAAGGGCTATGCATCTCTGCAACCCGATTACAGAACCTGCGGAACCGAAGTGGGCTGCCCCACTGATATGCCTGGCATAAGGCTCTCTCTCCTCAGGCAGGGCAAAACGCAGGATGTATTCCTTTACGCGCCTGCAGACCACCCGGCGAATCTTGACGACATTGTCATTTCATTCAAGAAAATCTACGGCACCAGCACCTTTGTCCAGCCTGATCTTTCCGGCTGCAAACTGATGAAAAATTCCGGCGGGCAGCTCGGCTGCTTTGGAAAAGTGGGTGGAATAACAAATCCGATTCCATCTACGGCTCCTGCGGGCTATGCTACGGTAAGCGATAATGGCGATGGCTCGCTCGGCTCGTGCACGGTTGATGATGTTGGCGGGTGCGCTTACCTTCCTCCTGCCACGGGCATGACACAAAAACTCTGCGAATCAGCACGGGGCAATTGGAATGAGTGCGCATCAGCGTGCCGTGGCGCGCCTGAAGGAACCGCGTGCACCATGCAGTGCATACAGGAGTGCGAGTGCGGCGGAATAGCCGGATTTGGCTGCCCGAGTGGATACTTCTGCACCGATCTCATCCCGCCTGCCGACAAGGGTGCCGATGGAATGGGAGTCTGTAAGATTCTGAACTAACTGGCGCCTGATTTTATTTTCTTTTACTTTTTTCTTACTCTGCAGAATTTCCCTACAAATGTTTCTATCTTGCCGAGCGCCTCCTGCAATTCTTCTGGCGGGGCAAGGAAAACAAGCCTAAAGTACCTGCCAGGCAGATTGGGCGCGAATGATGAGCCGGGCACCACCAGCACTCCGGTTTCCTCAAGAAGCGTATAGACAAACTCCTTGTCATCCTTGAAGCAGTCTGCCTCAATTTTCGGGAAGCAGTAGAATGCGGCAGTTGGCTTGGCGCAGTGGATTCCCTCAATTGCATTCAGGCCATTGTAAATCACGTCCCTGCGCTTGCGAAGGTCGCTCTTCAATTTCGCAAGGTGGGTAATCGGCTGCGTGTATGCGGCAAGCGCGCCGCGCTGCATCTCCCAGTTCACGCTCAGGCGCTGGTTGCAAAGTTTCACAAGCGCATCCCGCAGCGGATCAATTCCCTCGCCGTGAAGCGCAAGGTAGCCCACGCGCGAGCCGGGGTAAATGAAATTCTTGGAAAGCCCGTTGCCTGAAATGAGCGGAATCTCGCCGGAAAGGGTGCGGAGGTTTACTGAGTGTTCCTCGTCAATCGTTGTCCTGTCATAAATTTCATCTGCAACAATGGGAAGCCCGTGCTCGCCTGCAATATTCACCATCTCCTGCAGCACCGAGCGGGGGTAAGTCGCGCCTGTCGGGTTGTTCGGGTTGATTATCACAAGCGCCTTTGTTTTCCTGTTTATCCGTTTGCGCACGTCTTCTGGAATCGGGATGAAATTCTCATCCGTTGCATAGAAGTTGTCCACGCCTCCGCTCACTTTGAGTTTAGTATTATAGAGCGGGTATGACGGGGAAGGTAGAAGCACGTTGTCGCCGTGGTTCACGAGCGCCTGGAAAAGGAAGTCAATGCCTTCTGACAATCCAGAGTGTATTGTCACGTAATCAGATGAAATGCCCTCAATTTTTGCTATCGCCTCCCGTAATTCAGGGTCGCCTTCAGATGGGCAGTAGCCTGAGTATTTCGGGTTGTGAAGCGCCTCAATAATCGCATTCGTGATGTTTTCGGGCGGCTTGAAGCCGTATTGGTTCGGATCCCCTATGTTGAACCAATGGATTTTTTTGCCTGACGCTTGCACCTTGCGCGCCCGCGCCACAATGTCGCGTATCTCGTACGATATGGACGAAACGCGGTCTGCAAGCCTGATTGCCACAAAATGGGATTCATGCCTCAAATATAAAAAGCGCACTCCACGACGATTAGCGTAGAAATCGAAATTTCAGTATCATATTCTTAAATTCTAACCTCGCTCATCTCAAACGGTTGATGGGATGAAAAAAGACGATATCGGCTCACGCTCACTGGCGCTCCACAGGAAAAGTAGGGGCAAAATCGGCACTGCTGTGCGCGTGGATTGCGGCACTAAGGATGGGCTTTCGCTCGCATACACGCCGGGTGTTGCCGCTGTTTGCGATGAAGTAAAGGTGCACCCCGACTCTGCATACGACTTAACGCTCAAATGGAATTCGGTAGCAGTTGTTTCCGACGGCACGCGCGTGCTCGGATTAGGTAACATCGGCCCCTTGGCAGCAATACCTGTAATGGAGGGGAAGGCGGCGCTCTTCAAATCCTACGGTGCAATAGATGCATGGCCAATCTGCCTTTCCTGTCACAGCATTGAGGAAATAGTTGCTGCAGTAAAGGCGATCGCGCCGGTATTCGGCGGCATAAACCTTGAGGATATCGAGTCCCCCAAATGCTTTGAAGTCGAGGCGCGGCTGAAGAAAGAACTTGACATACCTGTTTTCCACGACGACCAGCATGGCACTGCAGTAGTTGTTCTTGCGGGCATTATCAATTCAATCAAACTCGCGGGCAAAAAGAAAGAAAGCGCAAAAATAGTCGTTGCAGGCGCAGGTGCTGCGGGCACGGCAATTGCAAAACTCCTTGTGCAAGAGGGTTTCAAGCACATATTGGTGTGCGATAGCAAGGGAATCCTTTCAGCGAGCGACAGCGCACTGTCCGGCGTGAAAAAAGAACTTGCGCAACTTACGAACAAGCAGGGTGCAACCGGCACACTTTCTGATGCAGTCAAGGGCGCAGATGCATTCATCGGCACTTCCGCGCCAAACATCCTGTCCGACCGCGACGTTGCTGGCATGGCTGCAAAGCCAATCATATTCGCGCTTTCCAATCCAAATCCGGAAATTTCTCCTGAACTTGCGAAAAAGGGAGGTGCGTTTGTTTACGGAACCGCACGCTCAGACTTGCCCAACCAGGTGAACAATGTGCTTGGCTTCCCGGGTATATTCAGGGGTGCGCTTCTTGTGCGCGCAAGGCAAATTACAGAGAAAATGAAGCTCGCAGCAGCGCATGCGCTTGCAGAAGCAATCAAGGAAAGCGATGTTTCGCAGAGCAAGGTGCTGCCTGACCCGTTTGAAAAGCAAGTGGTGTCGTCAATCGCGCTTGCGGTTGCGAAGCAGGCGATGGATGAGAGGGTTGCAAGGCTTAAGTTAACTGATAATGAGATGAAGGATGAACTCAAACGGCTCAAATTGATGTGAGGTGCACTTAATGGCAAACAAAACCCGCAAGGAAAAGGATGCAATAGGCATTGTGGACGTTCCCTCTGACGCGTATTACGGTTCCTTCACTGTCCGTGCGGCGAAAAACTTCAACTTTGAAAAGCCGGACGGCGTGAAGGTGCTTTACCGCGCTTACACAAAAGTTAAACTCGCCTCCTGCCGCGCCAATTTCAAGTGCGGGATATTGGATGCAAAGAAGGCAAAGGCAATGGAGCTATCATGCAACGAAATCCTGAGCGGGAAATTTGACAGCTCACTGCTTCTCAATTACTATCAGGCAGGCGCAGGCACGCCATTCAATATGAATGTGAATGAAGTGATTGCGAACCGGGCGAATGAAATCCTGGGGTTCCCAAAGGGCAGCTATTACCCGGTGCACCCGAACAACGACGTGAATATGTGCCAGTCATCAAATGATGTCACACCTACTGCACTCCGTCTCGCGCTCATCGAAAGTTTCCCGCTTCTTGAGGCAGAAGCTGAACGTTTGCTTCGCGTGCTTGGAAAGAAGTCGGCGCATTATTCCGGAATGCTGAAAGTGGGGCGCACGCACCTTCAGGATGCAGTGCCTATTGAAATTTCGCAGGAATTGGACGCATGGGCTGGCGCACTCCGGCGCGACCTTGATGGCGCAAAGGCAGCGGCAAAAAACCTTCAGGAAATACCGCTCGGCGGAACAGCGCTTGGCACAGGGATTGCCGCGCACCCGCAGTTCGCCCTACACGCAGCAGACGAACTCACGAAGATTTGCGGCTGCAAGATAACTAGTTCTCCAAACAAGCCAATGCAAATTTCATCCATGAATGCGTTCCTCGTTTACTCTGGCGCCTTGCGCTGCATTGCTGTAACGCTTGTGAAAATTTCAAACGATTTGAAACTCCTTGTGAGCGGGCCAAACGCCGGCATTGCGGAGATAAAACTTCCCGAGGCAGAGCCCGGCTCGTCAATAATGGCTGGGAAAGTGAACCCGTCCATCCCGGAAGCAGTGGAAATAATCGCAACTGATACGATTTCGTGCGACATTGCGGTAACTCTTGGCTGCATGGGCGGGCAGTTGCAGTTGAATGTCCTTACTCCCCTCATTGCAAAAAATACAATCGAGCCGACAATCAGCCTCGCGTGCGCCATCCGCATGCTGAATGATTTCTGTGTAGCTGGAATGGAATATGACCTTCCGCGCTGCAAGGCGCAGCTCGATTCCACGTATGTATTCGCAACCGCGCTCAACATGTACCTTGGCTACCAGGTAATGGCTGAAGTGGTGAAAGAATCCCTTAAAAGCGGGCAGAGCATTGCTGACGTAGTAGTAGATGAGGGCCTGATGGACAAGGATGATGTTGCGCGCTTGCTTGATCCCAAGAAAGTGACGGTGCCACAAAAAGTCGATGCAGCGCTCGCGAGGAAGTTACAGTCTTCGCCTGCGTATGTTGCTTTCCTTAAAAAGATCGGCAAGTCAGTGGCGCTTCATTAATCTCTTGCGCTTTACTGGCTTGATTCGCCTTCCTGTTTGTCTTTTTCATCGCTGTCGTACTGTACCTGTTCCAAGCCGTGCAGCACCGGCTTTTCATCTTTTACGTATGCAAGCGCCTTTTCCAAATCTAAGCCCTTTGCGCCCTGCTTTTTGAAAAAGCGCACAAGGTTCTCGACATCCCGCCTCAGGAAGTCATCTGCCCGCGGATGCGCAAGAAGCACTGCCTGCGCGCAGTCAAGAAGTTTCAGCCCGTCATCAGTCACAAGAATATTGTATTCGGAAATGTCTCCGTGCACAAAGCCTGCCTGGTAAATCTTCTTCACCTGCTCGAGCATGAACTGGAAATCCTTTTCAGGCTGTTCAGAGCCCATCTGCTCAAGCGTGGAGAATGCGATGTTTGCCTCGCCGAAAAACTCCATCACCACTATGTTCCTCAGGAAAGCAAT
>JAPLWZ010000150.1 GCA_026396335.1 Microcaldota archaeon
CCACCACTTCGCCGATAATGAGCGTATGGTCGCCTGCAGCATTGTAGGAAAGCACTTTGCACTCCAGGTTCGCAGCAGCCTCGAGCACCAAGGGGGCAGAAACGCTCTTTGCCTTCACAGGCGTCAGTTTCGCTTCTTCGAATTTGTCAATGTACTTGCCTGAAGTGGTGCCGCACAAAAGCACGGCATCCTTCATCTTTTCAGTCGGGATTGCAATCACAAATTCCATGGACGCGCAGATCATGTCAAGCGTAAGCGAGCCAGAGTGAAGCGAAATCGCGACTATGGGCGGCTTTTCGCTAACGGGCATGGAATAGTCGACAGCTGACAGGTTTGCCTTGTCAGGCACTGCCGCACTCACTAAAACGGTCTGCCTTGGGTACAATACATCGCTTAGCATATTGGCAGTTTTCTTCCGCACCAATTTAAAGCATTACAGTGGAAATCGGAAGCATGAAATTCCTCCTAGTCGCGCTTATTGTCGCTGCAGCAATAGTCTTTTTCGGCTGCATACAGGTTTCTCCGCCTGAGAACTGCTCCCAGGTTTCAATAGAAGAGCAGCCTGGCTGCGTCTACTACTCAGCAGTGATGAACCAGGACCCATACACTTGTTACGCGCTCAAAAACGAGTCTCAGCGCACGGTCTGCCTTAAGGACGCAATAGACCCATCGGCGAAAAAAGCGATCACCAAGAAGAACACAGTCTCCTCCTCAGGCTCGCTCACAAACAGGACATCTGGGCTCAAGAACCCGTCTGCAAATCCAGCACCCGCACCAGCCGGCAATCTAGGCACTCTCGGCACGCTTGGCAACAACACGCAGCCAGAGGAGAACGCCACTGTGCCTGTCAAAAAAACAGGCGGGCTGCAAAACCCAGCCTGATTAATCCACCCTCTCTTCTTTCCCTGTGCCCATCACCAATAAAAACAGTTTGAGCCCTAATTTCATTCGGTGAGAAGATGGTTTTCCTGTTCGATGCTATTTACAAAAATAAGGCAAGCGAGGCTGGCGATTCAGGCTACCTAGTGCTAAAAGTATCCCAAATCAATGACCTGGCAAAGAAATTCGGAGCATCAAAAAATCTAAATGCAGCGCAAAAATCCGAATTGAAATCATTTCTGGACAATGTTTTTTACGGGCTAGCCAAGAACCAGAATATCTCCCAGCTTCCACTTGGCACCAAAATAACTATTGATAAAGAAGAACTGCTTGAAAATTGGAATTCTCACTTGCATGGCGGCTTTTATCAGCCCGAGTTCATCAAAATGATGTCTGATGCGACAACCTACTTCGGTTTCGGCGAATCAAAGAAGATCGGGGCCGGCGGCATGGCTGGCGGCGAAAAAAGCGAACAGGGAAATGCATTTTTCGCTGCCGCCAAAAAGTCAATTCCAGACTTAGAATGGAAAAAACTTGAAACAGCAATCAAAAATGGCATTAAAAATGACGAGCTGGATAAAGATGTGGCAAATGCATTTCTGAAAACTCTCAAGAATAATGGCAGAATCGATCGGAATGGCACCTATACCTGGACTAGTGAATCAAGTTTTGAAATAGAATTCAGCCTTGCAATGCCTAGCCGGATACCTCTGGAAATGCACGGCGACATCGTCACTTATTATAAGGAAAATTATCTTTTCAGTGACGAGTTTCTTGCTTCAAACGGATACGCCGCTGATAAACTATACCTAAATCCGAATGCAATTGACAATGCCGTGAAAAGCTATTATCGAAAAGCGCTTAGCAGCAGGCCAACAATGGAAAAAATTCTCTATGAAAATCTCCCAAAGCTAAATATAAAATTACAAAATGCTAAAGGAGACGCAGATATTATCTCTGCGCTTCTCTCGTTTAGGGACAATGTGCAGCAGGATGTGCTGTCCCGTGTTCAAGCCAATGGAGTAGCCATGGAGTTTATCAATGTCTTGAATTACGAGATGACAAAAGGTGATTTTAGTGATGACCGAAACAAAGGCAAAACGATAAAGTCCTCTGTTTCAGGTGAGGGGAATAAGGAAATTCTCAGCATAAAAATAGTTGCTAACTAGAACATCTGGTCGTAAAGTTCGTCGCGGTCAGCAGGCCCGAAGAAGTCCCACCAGAAACACTTCTTCATCTCATCTCCCTTTAGCGGCGCAACCTCGCAGGAAAGCGCGCTGCCTACGACAACAGAGAGCTCATCACCCTGCCTTCTTGCGCGCGAAATAGCCTCCTCTTTTGTAAGCCCTGAAGCAGTAGTGGATAGGTAGAAAACAATCTCAAGCGGCTTTTCACCATTAGTTAATTTCTCAATCTGCCTGTTCCACATGGCAATTTCCCTCTCAAGCCGCGCAGCATCCGAATCATGCTTTGAATCTCGTTTCAATTTTGCCATTCTGTCCTCAGCCAGGCTCCTCTTCGTTCGCATCTCCTCAAGCTCATTTTTCAAATCAAGCGGAGAGACAAGCGCGCAAATCTTGAAAGGGAAGCCAGCTGATGAAATTGCCTTCTCAAACATTTCGCCCATCATCGCTTTTTGCCGCTCATTCTTCTCGCTCGCAGACTCATATAACCGAACAGCAAGAAAAACAGAAGCAAGGAAATTCCCATTGCTTTTCCCGACAATAACATCTTGCGATGAGGGTATTTCAAAATTCCTGCCAATCTCCACAATCTTTGCCCCTTTCAGGAAATAAGGAATAACGACGTAGCCGTATTTCCAGAAAACAATCGACAGCAAAAAGAACAGCGCTCCGATTGTTGCAGCAGCCGCGGACTGGAAGAAAAGAGAGGCTGCAAGGCAGAAGAACCCGCCGGCAATAGCCAGCACAGTATAAAGGCGGTTTTCACCTTCCACGTGCTGAAAATCGCAGCCAAATGTTAAAATCCTTCACTGCATCAATCCCGCAGGGGTGCTATTATGCAGACACTTGACACTTACAACTTCAGCGGAAAATGCGCATTCGTGCGCGTGGACATGAACTGCCCGGTGGACGAACAGACAAAGAAGGTGGAGCCTTCCGAGCGCATCGCAGGGCATGCACAGACTGTGCGCGAATTGTCTGACAAGGGCGCAAAAGTAGTCG
>JAPLWZ010000047.1 GCA_026396335.1 Microcaldota archaeon
GCCCTTCGCGGTCCCCATACTCTACGCGGTGCCGCTGCAGCTTCTTGCATACTATATGGCGGTAAAACTCGGCAAGGACCCGGACAAGCCGCGCAACCTTGCGAAATCCGTAACGGTTGAGTAGCTGGATTTCGCTTTTGAGGCTCCGCCTCAAAAACGCGCCAAGCTTCGCTTGGCGCTTGCCAAGTCCGTCACCGTCGAATAACAATTATTAACCTCCCCCCCATTCTCCTTACTGGTGATGCTGATGGTTTCTCTCAAGAAGTACATTGCCTGCAAGTGCGGCTCGAACAACTCATTCTCATTCGACTCGGACATGAACGTTGAGGACATATCAGTGTCGGCCCGCTGCAACTCCTGCGGCGCAACCGTGCACATTTCCGTTTCCTCGCTTCTCTCCTCGCCCTCTCTCTCACAGCCTTCTGCGCCGGCAAATCCGTCGCCTGAAAATCCTGTAGTGGCAGCGGCAACCGAAATGTCACAAAACCACATGGACGCAGAGACAAAGGAAAACGTGGAACAGGCGGTGCGCGACCTGTTCAAGTATTAGGTTCGGGGTTGCGCAAAATGAAGCCCACAATTCACAGCCGATCTGGTTTTCTTAAGGAGGCACTATTCAGCCTGGTCGTCCTGATCGTCATTTGGTACCTGCCTTTCCTTAAAGAGATTTTATGGCAGGCATTGCTGGTCCTAATCATCTATTGCGCGCTCATCATCAGGAACGACAGGAAAAGGCTCATCGTATTCTTGCTTGCGCTCCTGGCGGTCATTGGCGTAGTCGTAAGTTCTTCCATACAAGGCGCGCCGTTCCTAAGCCATTATGGCGACAAAGCGGCACAGGCAATGATAAATGTCCTTGGATTTTTCGCACCAATCGTCTTCCTGCTTATGGAAACAGCCGCATTCGGATTTAGATTAATGGACAAAAAGAAACCCGTCGTCTAAATCCCGAGCGCCTTCCCGACTTCGGACGCAGATTGAATCACAATGCCCGGCTTGTCGCTTTTCGGCGCGTGTTCCAAGTCCTCTTGTTTTGCAATACCTGAAAGCACAAGCACGGACTTCATTCCCGCCTCATTCGCCATCCTGATGTCTATGTCCAGCCTGTCGCCGACAAACGCGGCGTCCTTTGCATTTATTTTGTGCATCTCAAGCAGTTTGTCAATCAAATACAGCGAGGGTTTCCCAATCACAACATCCGGCTTTCTTCCCGATGCATAAATCAGCGAGGCGGCAATCGCGCCGCTCCCGGGTGCCACGCCGTTTTCAGTGGGGTAAGTCGGGTCATTATTCGCAAGCACAAAGTGCGCGCCTGCTTCCAAGTTGTGCAGTGCCATCTCAAGCTTCCTGTAATTTATCTGCCTGTCAAGTCCGCACACGACTATTTCCGCGCCCTTTCCATCTGTGAGTTTTGCGCCTGCTTCCTTTTCCAGTTCTTCGCGAAGCCCGCTCTCCCCTACAATGAATATTCTCCTTTCTTTTCCGAATTTCTCCCTCACATAATGCGCGCAGCCAAACGAGGAGGTCATCACATCATCCGCGCTCACATTTATTCCGAACGCAGCGAGGTGCTTGACATAATCCGCGCGGCTCTTTGTCGCGTTATTAGTAAGAAAAAGAACCTTCACAATCCGCTGCAGCCTTGAAATTTCCGCGGCAACGCCTGGCACGCCGCTCGCGCCGCGGTAAACCACGCCGTCCATGTCA
>JAPLWZ010000065.1 GCA_026396335.1 Microcaldota archaeon
TGGTGCACAGGAACCTTTACGGCTGCTCAGACAGCCTCCTTCGGAACTTCCTCGCTCAGCTTGGTGTTGAGGTTAGGTTCGTAGACATGCGTGACCCGAAAAACGTTGAAAAGGCAATTGATGGCAAGACTCGCGCGGTATATCTGGAATCGCCGTCCAACCCGATTCTTGACTTAGTTGATATCCGCGCAGTTGCAAACTTGGTGAATGATCGCTGCCCGGTGATCGTGGACAACACATTCGCGTCCTTGGTCACGCAAAACCCGTTTGAGCAGGGGGCGCACATAGTGATTTATTCCCTGACAAAATCAATCGGCGGCGAAAGCGAGGGAATTGGAGGGGCAGTTCTTGGATCCGGCCCGTTCATCGACCAGCTGTTCATGGCAAGGAAAGACTTGGGCGCCATCCTGCCTGCAAGAGAGGCGATGACCTTTGTGATAGGCCTTCGCACCCTCAAAATGCGCTATGAAAAGATGCAGCAAAATGCAACCCAGCTGGCTGAAATGCTGAAAAGCCACCCTGCAATAGAGGACGTAATCTATCCCCTGTACGATGAACGCTATGATGAGCTTTGCAAGTCCGGCCAAATGAACGGCCCTGGGCATGTGCTCATCATGGACCTCAAAGGCGGAGTGGATGCGGCCAGGAAATTTGTAGATAATCTGAAGTTGGGCAAATACGCAGTCAGCCTCGGAAGCCACACGCTGCTTTCCAACCCATGGACCACTACGCATGCATTTGTTGATAGGCTCCTGATGGCTGCGATGGGACTGACGCCCGGCCAGCTCCGTATATCTGCAGGCAAGGAATTCTTTGCGGACATATGGAATGATTTCGAGCAGGCTTTCAAGAAAGCAGCCTGAGTTCAGTCTCATTTCTCTTTCTTTTTTCTGCAAAATTAGCGGATGCTTTGCTTATTCAGTAACTTTTCCTTCTTTTACAAAATGAGCTAGCTTCTCAGCAAGCTCGCTGACTTTGATGCGCACCTGCTTTGCGTCATTCCTGAAGCGCACTGTCACTGTGCCGTGCTTGTCTGACTTTGTGTCGAGTGTATCGTAATCAATTGTGATGCAGTAAGGCACGCCGATTTCGTCTGCGCGCGCGTAGCGGCGCCCAATCGAGCCAGATTCCTGATAGTAAACAGTCAAACCTGCTTCGCGGAGCGCCTCTTCTATTTCTCTCGCCTTGCCGTCCATGCCGTCTTTTTTCATGAGCGGGAAAATCCATGCGTGATAAGGCGCAATGCAGGGCGGGAAAGCAAACCATTCCCAGTCCCTTTCAGGTGTTTTGTCCCTGAAGCAGTGCTCAAGCACGCACCAGAATAACCTGTCCACACCCATGGATGGCTCGACCACGTGCGCCACTATTTTCTGCTTTGTAGCCTCGTCAAATACACTGAGGTCCTGCCCTGAATGCTTTGCGTGCTGCGACAAGTCGTAATCGGTCCTGTAAGCAGTGCCGGTTGTTTCAACTGAGCCGTATGATGTTTCAACTTCAAGGTCAACATTGCCTTTTGAATAGTGCGGAGTGTCGTTCTTAGGCATTTTCCTGAAGTACATCTTGCTTGCGGGTATGCCGACTGCAAGGTACAGCTCCCACTGCTTGTAGAGGAAGTAAGCCATTATTTCGTTTGGCACCAAGCCTGTGCTTACTGCCTCGCCGTAAGAAACCTCATGCGGAGGCACTGCGCCCTCTACAAATCTGGCTTTGTGGTGCGCGATTTTCTTGAAGCGCGGGTAAGTTTGGTCTACTGGATTGAAGAAATACTCCAATTCCATCTGCGTGAACTCGCGCATGCGGATGAGCCCCTGCCTCGGGGAGATTTCATTCCTTGCGCTCCTGCCAACTTGCCCAATTCCAATCGGCAGTTTGCTTCCGTAGTTGCGTATGACGCGCGCAAAGTCAAGGAAAATTCCCTGTGCTGTTTCAGGGCGGAAGTAAGCGGTATTCCCGTCGATTGGCCCTATGTTTGTTCTAAACATCATGTTGAACCAGCCAACTTCGGAAAGAGTGGGCTTCTTGCACTGCGGGCAAAGAACACTATATTTCTTGATGAGCGCGGAAAGTTCTGCCGGCGGCAGGCCTGATGCTTTCACGCCTTCCTTTTTCGCGTCCTTGTTCTCCTCAATAAGGTGGTCTGCGCGGAACTTCTGCTTGCAGCCCGAGCAGGTGACAAGCGGGTCTGCGAAGTTTTCTGCGTGCCCAGATGCCTTGAGAACTGCTTCGGGAACAATAACGCTTGTTTCAATTTCGTGGAATCCTTCCTTCTGCAGCATTTCAGAGCGCCACAAATTCTGTATTTTGTGCTTTATCGCCGTGCCGACCGCGCCGTAATCGTAAAAGCCGGCGGATGAGCCGTAAATCTCGTTAGATGGAATGAGGAAGGAGCGCCTGATGGCAACGTCCATTAGCTTATCTGCTTGGCTTGGCATGCTTTGTTTCTTCCTGCGAAGTTCTTTAAACATTATAGAGGATATTAGACGGGAGATGAGTTCCGATGGCAACCCACTGGGGGTGAGCCATTAGGGGGATAGACGGGAAACCTGCTGCCCCCTAGGGAGCGATGATAAAAAACGGAACTTTGGTTCCGGGGTAGATATTATGGCATTCAATCCATCAGACAGGGGCGGCAGGCCACAGGGCGGCTTCAACAGGGGCGGCTCAGGAGGCGGCAGCAGCGGCAGGTTCGGCGGAAGGCCCATGGGCGGCTTCCGCGGCTCCACAGGCGGCGACCGAGGAGGAGACAGGGGCTCGCGCGAGGACTTTTTCAACAAGGCGCGAAAGAGGGTGCAGGTTGCAATCGCATCCCGCGACAATCTTCTCATCCAGTCGGTGAGCGCGGTTGACGAAATGAACAAGGCGTCCAACCTCTTATTCGAAAGGCTCACCGAATGGTATGGTAAAATACGTGCAGGGCGTGCTTCTGTTCGACAGGAAGAATATTGACGCAGTTGAAATAGAGAAAGTATTCGGCCCGCAGGCGCCAAACATCATCGGCAGGATGAAGTCATCTGTCGGCAGCGAACTTTCTGACGAGGACATGGCTCAAATCCGCTTACTCGCATCGCAGATACAGCAGATTTGGAAACTGCGAGACGAAGTGGAGAAATACGAGGTAAAGATAGCAAAGGAAATCTGCCCGAATGTGTCGTATTTGGCAGGACCAGAACTTGCTGCAAAACTCGTAGCGCAGGCAGGCGGCTTGCAGAGGCTCGCTTCATTCCCCTCGTCAACAATACAGGTGCTCGGCGCGGAAAAGGCGCTCTTCAAGCATTTGAGATCCGGTTCAAAGCCGCCCAAGCACGGCATTCTTTTCCAGCACCCGCTTGTCGGCATGTCGCCAAAGAAGGTGAGGGGCAAGATCGCACGCGCGCTTGCAGGCAAGATTGCAATTGCAACAAAGGCTGACGCGATTTCGCACAACTTCATTGCCGAGAAGCTAAAAGTGCAGTTTGAGACGCACGCCAACAAGATAATCGCAGCCGCGCCGAAATCAGAAGGCGGGCCGCAGCAATACGGCCAGCCTCAAAGAAGGTAAGGCTCAGGCTTGTTGAAAAACAGGCGCACGATGGGCGTTTGGCTGCATAGGATGTGGGGCTAATGAAAATACTTGCTTTATCCGACCTTCACGCAGATGAAGACGTACTGGACAGATTGCGCGCGATATCCGCGCAAAGCCCTTATGACCTGGTTCTTTTCTGCGGTGACATAACCAATCGAGGTCCGGTGTCCTATGTTGAGGAAGTGCTCTCGCTTTTCCCTCACTGCTATGCAGTGCATGGCAACATGGATACGCCGGATGTGATTGAGAAAATGCGCGCCTTAGGGCTGTTGCTTCACGGGAAAAAAGTCAAACTGAAGGATTGGAATCTTGTCGGGCTTGGCGGATCAAATCCAACTCCATTCCACACGCCAACCGAGTATTCGGAAGAGGAAATAAGCGCCACTCTCGCCGCTGCAAAAGTGGATGAATTCTCAATTGTGGTTTCCCACCCTCCCCCATACGGGCTTTTTGACGGGGTTGGAGCATTGCACGTTGGAAGCACTGCGGTCCGCAAGATGATAGAGCAGAAAAAGCCCCTCATGGTCATCTGCGGGCACATACACGAGTACGAGGGAAAGGAAATACTCGGTGAAACCCTTATCGTGAAACTCCCGCCAGCAGAGAAACTGCGCGCTGCGGAAATAGAAATCCGGGATTCGATAGACGTGAAATTCATAAAACTCTAGTTTTTTGGTGTTATTGTGATGAAAGTCAGGAAAGCGGATGCAACAGACCTGCAATCAATCCAGGAAATAGCGGCGCTTCTTTTCCCGAATTCGCGCAGCCGCTTCCTTCCAGATGACAAGTACGCAGTTGCTGAAAGGAACGGAATACTCATAGGCTTCTGCCACTACCGCTTCAGGGAAAAGACCTGCTTTGTTGCAGGCTTGGGCGTGCTTGCGCAGTACCGCAACCACGGCGTGGGCGGGCAGCTTCTCGCAGAGGCGCTGTTTGACGCGGACTCAAATGGAATTGAAACTACTCTCTTGAAGGTGCGCCCCCTAAACACGGCGGCAAAACTCTACCACCAGATGGGCTTCTTCGAAAAAAGGTCAGGCGCCGCGCTCACTTTGGTCAGGAAAAGGCCGAGTTAGGTTACTGTTTTTTAACGGGTTTTAGGCATATCTGAGAACATGTTCCTCTTCCAGGTGGCGCACAAGCACGGAAGCAAAAAAGCCCCGGCAGTTTACGCCATGCTCAGCGATGATGCTGAAAAAACCGTGCGGTCCAATTTCACAAAATGCCAGGATATTTCCGGCTCTGACATGCAGGCGACTTTTGACAAATACGGTGTCAACAAAAAAGACAAGAAGGAAATGCTGAAACTCATCGGTGAACTTTTTGCCAAGAACTCCGAAATGGTGAAAATACTCGATGAAGGGAACGGGGTCAAGGCGCCTGAGAAATATTTCGACGACTATTGCGCAAATGTAAAGAAATGGAATGATCTTGTCACAAAATACGGCGTTTCCGAATGGGCGCAGCCTGAAATAGTTTATTTCTCAAGCACTAAGATCGATGAAATAGTTGTAACTGCTGACGGTCCTTCAAACAAGAAAACATCTGATGACTGGTATAACACCACAGGTACTGTCTCTGGAAATTATGGCAAATTTGGCAGCTACTTGGACAGGATAAGCGGCGGCGAATGGCCTGACGAACTCAAGGACGTGTCTCTGGCAAAGGAACTTGTAAAATATGCAATTGATAACGGGCGCAAGGAAGAGGCAGCCCAGTTGATTTCAAAATATCTTGACGAATTCATCGCTTCCGGCGACACAAAGTTTTTCGACGATATTTTCAACAAGAACCCGGAACTCAAAATGCAGGTTCTTGCCTCCAGGCGAGATCTTTCCAATTACGCGAACTATTTGTCCCTTATGTGCAAGAGTCTCAACGTTACAATACAGGACAAGTCTGAGGACATACTGCTTGCAAACCCATGGATAAACTCTCTTGTGATGCCTGGCGACCGTGAAGCAGCCGTGGTATTCATGGGTGCGCTTTCTGCCCTTTCCAATCTTGGGAACAAAATGAACAAGTTCTGCGAGGAATTCGGCAGGGATTTCAGCATGGCCGTGAACAGGGATTTCCTGGTAGGTGGCGCAGGCACGGTTCTTACGTACCTAGACAAATTTCTCTGGGGCGTGCACGACGAGCTTCGCAGCGTGTTTGGCTTTGAGGCGTCGGATAACCTTACTGAGGCAAACAAGAACCTCACAAATTCCTCATCCAACGTCCTTCTCGCCATAAAGCAGGCAGAGATGAGCGGCTACACTTTCACGACCGAGATGGGACTGAACTTGCTTTGTATGGTGGCGCCTGAGTTCAAATTCGGAAGTTTCGCTCCAAAAGTTGCGTCAGAGTTTGTGAAAAAAGAGTTCGCAATGGGAATCTTTACTGATATGGTCGAATTTTATATGAAAGAAGGCTATACTCGCGAAGCTGCAGTTGAAATGGCGGGCAACGAGTTTTCTAGCCTGAGCAAAACGCGTGTTTTTGACCTGGTAGAAAGTTCTCCAAAGGCATTATGG
>JAPLWZ010000130.1 GCA_026396335.1 Microcaldota archaeon
ATGACTCAATAGTCCGCGGAACAACAATGGGGCCGATTGTGAAACTCATGCGCGACGCAGGCGCAAAGGAAATACACATACGCATCACCTGCCCGCCGGTCATCGGCCCATGCTTCTACGGGGTTGATATGCCCACTTACAAGGAACTCGTGGCAACTAGAATGTCAGTTGACGAAATCTGCAAACTGGTCGGCGCGGACACACTCGCTTACCAAACAGTGGACGACTTGGTGAAGGCAATGGGAAGAAGCAAGAGCGAACTTTGCCTTGGCTGCGTAACAGAAGACTACCCGACTCCGTTCGGCAGGGAAATTTCCAAGAAAATAAAGGCAGCTGGCACAAAAGAGGGCGTTCGCCTCTGGGAAGAGGAAGGTTAGGGGCAAACCAATGGCAGACTCGAAACCAATTTCCCGCCTCAGGCATGCAATCACGCACGGGAACATCTGGCTTGCCACACTCTCATTAATGAAGCAGAAGAAAGTTTACGCATACGCGCTTCCAGCGCAGATATCGAAAAAATTCGGCTATTCTCCCTCTAAACTGATGACGTATTTTGTCCTCTACAAGCTCGAGGATGAAAAACTGATTTCCGCAAAGTTTGAAGGGCGCAGAAAGTATTACGAGCTCACGCAAGCTGGCAAAAAAGTTTTAGCAGAAGGCAAGAAGACGCTCTCAGCACTGTCCGCGAAGTTGTAGGTTTTTTCATGGCAATCCCACTCAAACGCTTCACTCTCCGGAAGATCTCCGGATCTTCCGTCTCTTCGGCAAAGCCGAAGATCCTTATCACCGGCGTGCCGGGCACAGGCAAGACAACAGTTGCACGCCTCCTCTCTGAAAAAATGGATGCAGCTCTTCTTGACATAAACAAGCTCGTGAACGTGCTGAAACTCTACAGCAGCGTGGATGAAACAGACGGGGCGAAAGTGGTGAGGCTCAAGGAGCTTCAGGACGAGCTAGCATCCGCGATAAAGGCGGAAAAGCGGTCCATCATTGTTGAGGGGCACCTTGGCTGTGAAATGAAGCTGCCTGTCTCGCGCGTCATTGTCTTGCGCTGCGAGCCGAAAATTCTCCGCGCCAGAATGGTGAGCCGCAATTATCCGCCGGCAAAAGTATCAGCAAACGCGCTCTCGGAAGCGCTTGACTACTGCACTGTCTGGTCTGAGAAAAATTACGGAAAAAAGAAAGTATGGGAATTGGACACGACAGAAAAAAGCGCCAAGCAGGTTGCGGATGAAATAGAAAAAATCCTCTCGGGCAAAACGAAAAAGAAAGGCAAATCAATTTCCTTCCCTGACGCATTGATGCGCGAGGCAATAACTGGCGAAAAAATCCGGAAGATCTTCTGATCTTCCGTCTCTTCAGCCGAGCTGAAGATCAGGAAAGCACTTAACTAACTCGCATCAGAGTCCGATAAAGTCCATTTCCCTTTTCCCGCGAGGGTAAACTTTCCCGTTCTTGGCATGAACGGGAAGTGAGTATTCCTCGGAAATCCTCATCAGTTCCGACAAATCGAGGAATTTATCTAGTGTGATGTATGGCACAAGCCCGAGCGGTGTTGCGTGGCGCACGATTTTGAAAATGAGCCTCTGCTGTATGCCCGTGCGCTTGACGTGCAATTCAATCTCGCCTTTTGCGAGTATTTCCTTCCGTTTCTCTTCGCTCATAACTGCCCCCTCGGATAAATATAGACGACAAAAACAGGAACTCCTGACGAGTCGCGCTCATTCTCAATCTGCACCAACTCGCCCTTTTTCTCATACATTTTCATGACTTCTAAAGCCGCGTTCCTGAACTGCGTGATGTAAACCGCTTTCTTTCCGGTCACTTTCTTGTGCGGTGCGCTCTTTCCTGCTACCATGCTTGCGCTTACGCTAAGTCAGAATAAAAAAGAGTAGCCCCAACCGGATTCGAACCAGTGTAACGAGGTATCACCAGACCAGTTCAAATCTGTCAGAGCCTCGTGTCCTTAGTCTCCACATGTGTTTGCATGTAGATTTGACCACTAGACGATGGGGCTACCGTCGAGAAGTATAAGGGAGAGGCTTTAAAAATCGATTTCATTACTCGATTTCAAGCGAGAGGTTTGCAGGCGGGGCATCGAGTGTAAGCTCGCTTGTTGAAACAAAATCAGCGCCAGCGCGAAGGTAGTTGCCCGCGTTCTCAACTGTAATGCCGCCTGATGCTTCGATGATTATGCGCTTGTTGATGCTGCGCGCAGCCTTCGCTATTTTTTTCAGTTCGGCGGGTGTTACATTGTCTGCAAGGATTGCCTTTGCGCCTGCCCACGCAGCGGCGATTGCTTGTAAAACAGATGAAATCTCTATCTCTACGAATGAAGATTTGCCAAACGACTTCACTGCAAAGTAAATCGCTTTTTCCTTCCCGCACTTTTTCACTTTCATTATCGCCGCAATATGATTGTCCTTGATGAGCATGCCATCTGACAAGTCGAGCCGGTGTGTGAGGCAGCCGCCGACTTGCACTGCGTGCTTTTCAGAATGCGTTAAGCCTGGCGAGATTTTCCTGGTGGCTGCTATTTTCCAAGAGCCGTATTTCTTTGCAGCCGTAGCGCTCTTTGTCGCAATTCCGGACATGCGCATGAGGTAATTGATAGTAGTCCGCTCGCAAGCGAGTATGGCGCGGCAGTTTCCGGTGAGTGTGCAAACGATTGCGCCTTTTTTCATCCGCGCCCCTTCGCTGTGCTTCCAATTCACCTTCACGCGCCTGCTCTTGAATATTGCATCCGCTTCCATCAGGCCGCAGAGTACAAAATCTGATTTTGCAATTATCTTTCCGCTGCAATTTGCGCCCCTCGGGATGCAGCGCTCGCTCGTGATATCCTTTGCAGCATCAAGTGCCAGCGCCGAAAGTGCGGCTTTCTTGGCAAGGCTGGCGGATGGATTCCTGTTGAAGCAGTCTTGCAATTCCACAGATGGCTTTCTTGCTTTGCTATTTAATATATTGCGCTCGAAGCGAATAATATGGAACTGCAGGTTGCGACAATTGGCGCGCTTGGCATTCTTGTGCTCGCAGGCGTTGCATCTCACATATTCTTGCGGAAAACAGGCTTCTCGGACGTTTTGCTTCTCATGCTTTTCGGCGTTGCTGCAGGCTATTTCCTGCCCGAATCTTCGGTGGCAGGTTTGAGCGGCATCGCACTGCCATTTGCAGCAATTACTCTTCTCATGATAATACTAGATGAAGGGCTCAACCTCTCATTCGAGCACTTGAGGCGCAGCGCGCACAAGGCAATCGCATTTGGCATCGTTTCATTCTCCCTCGCACTCATCGCAGGTTTCACTCTTTCATATTTCATAATGAACTACAGTTTCACCTTCTCGCTTCTCATCGGTGCACTGTTCGGAAGTGTGGCGCCTGAACTCCTATCTGGTTTCCTGGCGTCATTGGGCGCATCAAAGGAGGCGCGCACGCTTGGCGAAATTGAATCAGTCCTGTCCGACGCACTGTCAGTAATCCTCTCGCTCATTTTGGTGGCAGCTGTCATTTCCGGAGAAAATAGTTTCAATCCTCTTCCAATAGAAATAGCCTATATTGTTCTTGGCTCAATCGCGCTTGGCGCCGTGTGTGCAGTGCTCTGGCGCGCGCTTCTTTCCAAGTCCGAGCATGAGAACCAGCATCTGCTTGTAATAGGTTTGGCGGCAGTGCTCTACGCAATCGCGGGCGCGCTTGGCGCTGACAGCGTGATTTCTGTATTCACATTCGCATTCTTCCTCGGAAATATTTCGCACCCATCAATAGAGGAAATGCGCCGCTTCCAGTCTGAAATCTCATTCTTCCTCCGCACTTTCTTCTTCGTATATTTAGGGATGCTGCTCTTCCACTCTCCAAAGAATGTGGATGTGGGACTTTTCGCCCTCGCGCTTTCCCTCCTGCTCGCGGTTGCACGCGCGCTTGCAGGCAAGATAGCCGGGCACTTGGAGCCATCCGCACGCGCGAACAGGCTTCTCGAGTCGGTGTCCGCACGCGGGCTGACTGTTGCAGCGCTTTCCATTGTAGCCTATGACGGGCTGACAGCGGCAGGCGCAACTCCGCCAGTTGACCTGCCTCTCCTTGCTCTATTCGTAATCTTCTTCACAAACGTCCTTTCAGCCTGGCTTGTTCTCAAAAAGGGCGGCAAGCGGAAAGTACAGGAGTTTGGAGGCGGAAAGGCGGACATAAGCGTCCTAGCGCGGGGCGGAATGGATTCACTCTGATTTTTTGATTGGAAGCTAAGCAGCTACGCTAAGGGAAAAAAAATAAAGAAAAAAAAAGAAAGAAAAAAGAAAAAAATAAACAGCCCTAGAACAGGCTGTTTATCTTGTCCTTGTGCTTCTTGGCAACGTCAGACACCGTGTCCTTCATGCCAAGGCCGATTGCGATTGCAGCTCCGATCGACAGCGCGAATGTGAGCCCTGCGAGCACCACCAGGAAGGCGGTTACAAGCAAGCCCGGGTCGGCTGCGGGAAGCAACAGAGGCAGTGCCATCACGATCGCGATGTATGCGATGAACACCTCAACCAAAATGGAGAGGGGGTTGATGAACGGCACTTTCTTTGCGGTCTTCATGCGGTCAGTGATGTAGTCACCGAACAGCAAGCCGATGAGCAGTACGATCACGCCCTGTATGAGGGAAGGCAGGTATCCGTTTGCCTGCATCGAGACCATCACGAGCATCGGGACTGATACGATGTCCGCGGCAATGCCGAGGAATATCACCACTACCCATAGCTTCAGGAGCGAGACTGCGATACTGGTCAGCGAAAAGCCGACAAACGCATCATCAACTCCGTGCTGCGCCATGAATTTTTCAATCTTGATTTCTTGCAGGAACCTCTTCAGCACCATGCCCAGTATGTTCGCAATGAACATGCCGATAAGCATGATGACAACGAGGACAGCGAACGCGAGGACGCCCTCCAACAGGTTGGAGATAAACATCGTCGTGTTCAGCTGCAATTTGTCCATAATCATCTCATACGCCATTGGAAATCACCGTACGGCACTTCACGTCGAGCATATATAAATTTATCGTAGCGACCTACGTTGGATGGCGATAATGCGCATCCATATATAGCCCTTTCTTTCAAAGATGGATTCGCTTGGGCCCGTAGTCGAACGCTCTCGCCTGGCGGCAAGATGTTGCCGGCAGAGCCGACAATGGTTAAGACGTCGCTCTTACACAGCGAAGATAGTCGCCAACCATTTGACACCCGAGCCACTATTTTTACGAGGCAGATATCTGAGCAGCGCAAGAAAGACCTCTGGAATGCAGCCTCTCAGGTGCTTGCGAGTGTGTATGATAACCCTGCCAAACTCACAAAAGACGTGGAAGCCAACCTGAACACCATAAACAGGAATTCCAAGATGGCTGCCGCAGTTGCCTTAATCATCCGCCAAGGCATGCTGACTGGCTTTCTTGACTTTGCCGTCCACCACAGGCTCAAAGACAGGATTAAGCCCAAGAAAGCGCACTCCGACATCCACGTGCCAACCAATGAGGAAGTGCAGGACACTGTTTCCAAACTGGAGGCGCACCATCGGCTTGCCTATTCCTTGCTCCTTTACTCTGGCATCCGGGTTTCCGAGGCACAATACCTGCTGGACCGTAAGGATAAACTCAAAGTGCAGCAGTATGATGGCTTTGTGAAGGTCACGCTGGACTGGTCTAGGGGCTCGAAAAACGCCCTTTTTGCCTACATGCCAACCGAA
>JAPLWZ010000118.1 GCA_026396335.1 Microcaldota archaeon
AAAGCGCCTCTTGGCAGCATATTCTGAATCAGCAGGCTCACAAGACGCACAGGACCGCGCCGCAGCCGCACAGGTGCAATCTGACTTCGCCTCTCTCCGTTCGCAAACAACAGACCTGCTCACCAAATACACTGCTAGCTATTCCTCCCTGACTGGCGCAAGCAAGAAAAAGCTGCCGCTCACTCCGTCCGAACTTGAAAAGAGGATTTCCAGCGCGGAAAAAACACTGACAGCATCTCAAAAGACAACGCTTTCCGGCGCGCAGTCGCTGCAGATGGCAAACGACTCCTACGGCCAGCTGCAGTCTGCTTACGATGCAATGGATTCCTCCCTTTCGTCTCTTCAGTCTGTGGCATCAAGTTCGCTTGATGTGGCGAAAACCGCGCTTGTGGAAGTAAAAAGCAAGGCAGGCGCTGAAGATGCCCCTGTTGTAGCACAAATAGAGGCAGAAGCAGATAAATCTCAGGAATTATTTGCAAATGCGCTCTACGCAGACTCGCTCATGTCCTCGGATCGCGCAATAGCCGCGGCAAACGCATTCCTTACAAAGAAAGTTTCCGGCGGGCTGGACGCAAAAACCCTGCTGCTTGCAGCGGTTTCCCTCATATTCATAGGCTTGGCAGCATACTATTTCCTTTCAAGGAACAGGCCGCACAAGGAAAAGAAGGAGAAGCACGAGCTTCCAAAAGGAGAAGAATAACTAGGTGTATTTTGCATTCAGCCTTCAAGAACCTGCATTTTAATCAGAATCTCCTTGCCGCCGCCGCTTGTGAAACTAAAAGTCTTAGCCATTTCCACGCTCTTCACATTGACTGGCATGCCTGTTGTTAGTTTTTCAACCGCTTTTTGGACATTAGAAACGAATTTCTCATCGTTTGTTAATAGCCCCTTTTTCGTAACAGGTATGCGGCATTCGATCATGTTGTCGTAAGGCTTTGGGACCATGGTGATTCTTTCTATGTCCAATCCCGGTTCGTTAATTAGTTTTATTGCCTGCTTTGCGCTGTGGGCCATATCAGCAACAGCCGCCTGCATCTGGAATAAAAATGGCATGGGTTCGCCTTTTGAAATTATGCACGAACCTCTATTTAATTCCGGCACATTACCCGCTTCGTGCAAGCTCGGAATCAATGACTTCCTTGAACTTGGAAAGCGGCTGCGAACCTGTCACGCTCGACTGCCCGATGAAGAACACAGGGGTGCCTCCTATCCCTAGCTTTTCGCCAGCAGCCATGTCATCATTCACTATTTTGGCTGTTTCGGGCGAAGAAAGGCAGGCGCTAAACTGTTGCATATCGAGCCCTGCCTGTTTTGCATAACCCTGCAAATCCGCATCCTCCAGCTTCTCCTGGTTCGCAAACATCAGGTCGTGCATTGCCCAGAACTTGCCCTGTTTCTCAGCACAGGCGCCTGCAAGCGCTGACGGGTAGCCGCGCGGGTGTATTGCAACAAGCGGGAAATACCTGTACTCGAGTTTCACGCTGTCAGGGTAGGTGCGGAGTGCGTCCTCCACGGTCTGTACGGCCCTAGCGCAGAATGGGCACTCAAAGTCTGAGTATTCATAAATAGTAAGCTTGGCATTTGCGGCGCCCCTATACGGCCTTCCGTCGGCGGCAACCCCTTCCTTCAGCGGTGTGGCTGCACAGCCTGCAAGAAGGAGCACGAATGCAAGCGCAATTGCAGCAATGGTAAAAGTGTATCTCATAACTCCAAACTGCGACTTAACAGATTAAAACGGTTGTTATGCAGCTTTTTCCCATTGGTGGTAATCATGTACGATGCTGAAATAGTGAAGGTGAGTTCAACCGACGAAGCAGCAAAGGAAATCGCCGCAATCGGAGTATCTGAAGACTGCATCCGGATAATGAAGGACAAGGCGGTTTTCTGCGTTGTCAGGCTGCACGGCCTTCGGAATGCGGTTGCCACCATCCTCAAGCAGGAAATGCTTTCTATTGGCGCGGATGCAACAGTTTCACAGTGGACTGTTGACTGCTCGCGCCCCAAAACAGACGTTCTTTTGATGGGCACAATCAAGCACTACAAGCATCTGATAGTGAAGATGCGCCAGCAGGGCGCAGCGCGCCCGACTGTGGAAAAAAAGGACGAATACAAGGCAGTCGCCGAGGAACTGAGCGCAATTCTCAAAAAAGATTTACAGCCTTGAAATTCTTTTATAAAACCTATCCTACATAAGAATTGGGTGCGGGAATGCGTGACTTGATATCAATTCGCGACTTATCGAAAAAGGACGTTGAGTCATTCCTGTCAGAAGCTGCAAAAATGGAAAAGCTAATCGGAACGCCGAAAAGCGAACTTCTCAAAGGCAAAGTAGTAGCAAACATGTTCTTCGAGCCCTCCACCCGCACGAATATGTCTTTCCAGGCGGCAAGCAAGCGATTGGGCGCGAAAATAATGACTTTTTACCCGAACACTTCTTCAGTTGCAAAAGGGGAAACTCTCGCAGACACAGTGCGCATGATTGACGGCTACGCGGACGCGCTTGTAATCCGCCACCCGCTCGAAGGCTCGGTCCGCTTTGCAGCAGACCTGGCGGACAACCCTGTGATAAACGCAGGAGACGGCGGCAACCAACACCCAACTCAAACGCTCATAGACTTATACTCAATAAAAAAACTCAAAGGAAAAATCAGCGGATTGAAAGTAACTCTTCTTGGTGACCTGAAGCACGCGCGCGCAATGCGCTCCCTTCTCTACGGGCTTGGCATGTTCGGCGCGGAAGTAACACTCGTTTCGCCGACTTCACTTCGCATGGAAGAGGACATCATCAGGGAAACAAAAGAAAAATTCGGGACATCCGTAACTCAAACCTCTGAAATTTCACTCAAGGGCTGCGACGTGCTCTACGTCTGCCGCATACAAAAGGAGCGCTTCTCCGACCAGTACGAAGCGGAAAAGATACAGAAGGAATTCCGCGTGGACCTGGACCTGGTAAAGTTTGCGCCCAAGGACCTTGCAATACTCCACCCGCTTCCGAAAGTGGACGAAATACCGCCGGAAGTGGACCACGACCCGCGCGCGAAATATTTCGAACAGGCGAAAAACGGCGTGCCGGTAAGGATGGCAGTGCTGTACAAATGCATCAAAGGCTAAGGTGAAAAAAATGCCGCTTGAAGTACAAAGGATAAACGAGGGAACGGTGATAGATCACATCGCCGCAGGCGCAGGTACGCGCGTTCTCCAGATTTTATCCTCCTCATACCCGCTGAACGGCATGGCCGCGCTAATCATAAATGCGCCCAGCAAAAAATTCGGGAGAAAAGACATAGTGAAAATAGAAGGTGTATTCATAGACGAGAAAATCGCGAACAGGATAGCTCTTATCGCGCCAGAGGCATCTGTGAACATCATAAAGGGCGGGAAAGTGGTGGACAAGCACCACGTTGAAATGCCGACATCCCTCTCTGCACTGGTAAAGTGCCCGAACCCAAAATGCATCACGAACTTCGAGCGCGCGCCGACAACATTCATCCACGAGGGCAAATACCTCCGCTGCCGCCACTGCGAGCGCGTCTTCAAGCCTGATGAGCTGGCTTAAAAAAAATTAATCGGTCGTGTTCAACATGAAAAATCTCTTCCTCAAGTCAAAACCCTGCGCAATATTGCTGTTCCTCAAAGATGAGACACAGACATGGTACCCCTCCAAGCTCGCGCGCGAGTCTGGCACCTCTTACGTGCACACAGTAAATCTTCTTGTTGACCTGAAGAAAGAGGGCGTAGTGGTGACTGACAAGAAAGGCAAGCAGAACATGTACCGCCTTACTGAAAAGGGCATGCAAATCGCAATGGCGCTTGACGAACTGGTGAAGCGGTGCGAAGGGAAGGAATCAAAGCAGAAAGTGGAGCTGCCCGAGCCGCCAATCGCGCCAGTGGTAAATCCCGAGGAGCTTGCGAAAATAGAAAAAAAGATGGAGGAAGGGGAGCGCAAATAGCCCGTCCTCATCCGTTCCTTTCCGTTAAACCTTTATACCTTGCATTCGTTTTACGTGACTGGTGATATTTGTGGCAGTCGCAGCAGCAAAGCCGGCAGAAGATCAAGAATCTAAACTCTCATTCATTCCAGTTGGCATGCCACGAAGCATTGCGGAATATTTCGCAGCAATGATTCCTGGCGCCATACTATTGTTCGCATTCTTCCTCGCAGCAGAGGCGGCGATGATGTTCCTTGGGGGAAGCAACGGCGGAATACTCTCCATCGCATTCCTTCCGGTAATCTGCATCATGCCCATACTTTCAGGCGTGGTATCTACCCTCATTCTCGAAAAACTGAGGAAAAAGCCCCTCACCATCCAGCGCGGAGCAACAATCGGCGCATTCGCAGCACTGTGCGGCGCAACGCTTTCGGCATTGATGCTCGGGCTAATACAGCTTTTCACGCACAAGGCGGTTTTCGGCATCTCGGCCATCTCAGGTTTGATTCTGGTGGTGGTGCTCCTGATCGTTATAGTGATTGACGCAATACTCGGCGCACTCGGCGGCGCACTGGTAGTGAAGTTCATCAAGGACATCTGAGTTGAATAAATCCGGCTGCCGTTCATTGCGGCAGCCATTTTTCCGCTTATGTCTCTCCTGGAGGAATTCGCGGCTCAGTCTGGGAACAATTTCAATGCGGCAATCGCCGCAGCCACAATTTCCATACTGCTGGGCGGCATACTTTTCGGCACTGGCTTGGGCTTCAGGATAAAGCGCATACGGCTTATTGGCGCAGAGGAAATCGGGCAGGGGATAGTTTCCGCAGCAATGATAGGCGCAATAGTTGCATTTGCCGCGCTCCTTGGCACAATAACACCCGACCTCGTTCCAAAAACAATTTCGGGCACCTGCTCGGCAGTATCCGACCCGACCGGTTCGCCATACGCATATTACATGTGCAATTTGGACAAACTGAATTCCTCTTACTTTGGGCTTTCCTCCTCCCTTTCCCGCGCAGGCGACATAGCCGGCTTTGCAAGTTCCCTTCAGGTGAACATAGGCGTTGTATCTGCACAGCCATTTTTCGCGGCAAAGGCGGCAAGCGAGGAGTTGAGCACGGCATCGCAAAAAGCTGGCTGGATTTCCGCACTCGCTTATTCTGAATTCCAGCTCGCAGATGTAATCCGCTCATCCGCACTCGCGCTCTTCCTTCCAGCTGGGCTGATATTGCGCACCTTTTTTGCCACAAGAAAGCTCGGTGCAGCTGCAATGGCAATCGCAATCTCCGCCTACCTGGTCTACCCGCTCCTCTTCTTGCATACGTTCACAGTCAGCAAAGCGGATGCATCTGCAAATAGCGCAGCAACTGCAATCAACGAGTTCAACGCAAAATACGCGTCCCTTCCCCTGATGGACCTTGACCAAACAGGTGCAGTCCGAACAGAAATAAACCGCATGTCGCAAGGAGACTTTGGAAGCGAGCTGCAGCCACTCTTCCCGCTTTCCTATCGCGCCCTCTCGCTCGCGCTCACAGACCTTTTCATCTACCCGCTGATCGCGCTTCTCATTTCCGGCGTTGCGGCATACGAGCTTTACAAGTCCCTCTCCGCGCCAATTTTCCTGCCCTACTTTGAGGCGATCTGAATAAGGAACATTTTTAAACAGTTTTAATAACATCAAAGCCATGCAAAATACGAATCACGCCTACATACTTCACGTGCCATCTCAAGTGACAGTTTCTTCGCGGGGCAGTTACTGTTGGCACAAACTAGATATTTTTCTTGGTTTTGACAAGAAGGCGTCTCCGGAGGGAATAGCGATTTTCAAGGTGCTGCCTGATTACATCAACAGGCAGATTGGGCGCCTGCAGTCTCCTCCAATCAAAAGCGGCTACATCATGTACAAGGCAAAAAATAACATTGCCAGCATGGAAGACTGTTACCCCAAAACGTACTTGAAAAACGAGATTGGTTATTTCTGCTACCAAATCGAACTCTGGACGACTGAATATATGGAGAGCAAAGGTGTTGACACAATAATCCCTCCAGTCAAAATGCTGCAGAGCAGACAGGGGTATCACCGGAAAATCGGTCTCAATCCAAATGAGTCTATCTCAATAAAAGATCTCAAAGAAGCGCTTACTCTCGGAATAAAAATGGGTGAAGCAAAATACGGTGGAAAAGCAGAGGTTTAAATCAAAAGGAAGATTCGCATGAAGCCAACAATCATCCAACGCACTCAACCCCCCGCCCGCTACATCCATGTTTCAAAAGTGGAGCAGCCAGTGCAGGACATCAAAAAGAGGGAGATAACGTTCCGCTTCAGCCTTCTTGAGACAAAAGAAAGGCAACCTGATTACATTTGGGATGACGGGCGCATTGAAACTGCAGTGAACATGAAAAAACTGCCAGCCATGTTCTCTTCCCTTGAGAAGGTATGCCCCAACTCCGACCTTCTGGGTTACATGTCCTACCATATCAAAAGGACAAAGGCAATAACTGCTTGGTACTACCCAAAAGTAAACGCGGCAAATGCTCCTGGATTTGGCGTATACCTTGAGTTTCTTGCAACCAATCACCTGAAGAAAAATGAAAACTGCGAATACATGCGCACTTCTCTTACGCCCTCCAAATTCCGCCGCAAGCAGGTGCGCGCGCTTGGTCTTCCTATATTTTTCAAGCGGAGCATTGAAGAGTGGATGCAAAAGCTCGCGCTCGGGTTGAAGCACACTTCTGAAAAATACAACAAGCGGCTTTCCGAGGTGGCGTAAATGGGCGCGCAAACATGTATTGCAGTCAAGCGGATCTCGAGCACTCTAGGCGTCAATCCGTTGCAGATGTACCAATTCTTCCTTTCGTATGAAAAACCCCATCTTAGAAAAGCGGAAGGTGCAATATTCGTTTCCACAGTTTCAGTAAATAACGTCCCGAAGATTTATGGCAAGCTGCTGGAAAATTCCGGCAGGTTTTCCGGTGAGAAATACGTTGGGGAAATATGGTGGAAGATTGAAGGGAACACTGCAACATCATTTTTCTATATGCCAAAAACTAATGCAAAGGAAATTGGCGGGCTTGGTTACTACCTGGACCTGCTATCTTGCAATGATCTTCTCAAATCATATCAGGTCCGTTACGTACGCAGCCCGAATGAGCCAGATAGCTCCTTCATAAAGCAGATGGAGCGCGTTGGCAACCGGCCAGGCGAGCCTACAGAAATCCGCACCTACATGGAAAACAACGCAAAAGCAGTGCGCTTCAAGGCGAAGAAATTCCTACAAGGTCTTTTCCAAGAGTGAAAGCGCTTTTTTCATTTTTTCAAAAGTCGAATCTACTCTCTGCCTGTAAACATATGCCAGCCCAGCTGCAAGGTCGTCATTCTCCTGAAGCGGCGCAAGCACGAATCTATACTTCCTTTTCTTTGTCTCAATCAGCCCCAGCTTCTTCAGCTGCAGCAAATGGTACCGCACAGCCTTTGGGTTCGGCTCAGACTTTTTGATTTCCTTTATTTTAGCAAGTATTTGGTGAATGTCCGGGTCGCTCTTTTCCTCTCTGCGCCTGAAGTGGAAGTAAAGGAGCGCCTCAAGGACCTCAAGAAGCCCGGCGCGCGTTTCGTGCGGTGAAATAAGCCCAAGCGAAAGCGCAACCCAGCGCACCAATCCCTTGCGCGTGAGCTTCACGTCCTCGTTGAACTGCAAGTCGCGCACCAGGCACTCGCCTCGTATCAGTTCGCTTTCTGGCATTTGC
>JAPLWZ010000024.1 GCA_026396335.1 Microcaldota archaeon
TTCAATCTGCCCGGAGTATTTTGTTTCAATGAGTTCAATCAGCTTCTTCTCAATTTCCGATGCCTTGCCCTTGCCTGCAAGCTCGGGAAGGTCTTTCGAAAGCTGCACAACATAGCGCAAGATAGCCTTCTTCCTCTCCGCGCGGTCGCGGTCCTTGTGCTTTCCGCTCAAATAGCGCTGCAGTTCGCGCGCGGTTTCCATTATCGCGTTCTTTATTTCCGTCACTACTTCTTCCTCGTCGGAAATTGCCTGCTTGCCTGCGGATGTGTAAGGCACATAAACCGAGCAAAGGTTTACGAATATTGTAATTGGCTCCTCTTCGAAATTCTTGAGCTTGTAGCGCTTCCAGTCAACTTCCTTCACTGCTTCTGTAATCGCGCAGCCCGAATTGTCGAACAAGAGCGGGGCGCGATTAGCATAGCGGATTATTTCGCTGGTTGCCTGCCCGGATGGCATGGGCGGTGAACCGCCTGCCTGCTGTGCCGATGCAGCTCCGCTCCTTTCGCTTCCGTTCCTGCCCGCGCCGCCGCCGTATGCAATAGCGGCTTCTACCATGAAGGGTATTCCTCCCTTGTAAATTTTCGGCGGGCGTTCTGTCACGGCAATGAACTCGGGCGCAATGATGTTCTTGAGCGATTTTTCAATTTGAACCTGCCCAATAGGTATCACCGAGTCAGTGGCAGGCGCAATCCACTTCATTGTGTCGCTGTGTATTGCCTTCACTATTCTTTCTGCGTCGCCCCATTGCAGCTCGGCCGGCGGCTTGTTAAAGTCAATGTCCGGGCAAAGCACGCGCAGCTCCTCTACCTTGCTTGCGGAAAAGCGCGTGAACCTCTCCTGCAGGAATGATGAAACGCGCCTGCAATCCTTTTCCCTGTGCGCGAAGTCAATCAGGTCGTTTGTGGAAATGCCCATTGGGTGGGGCTGCACCACTATTGGCTTTGGCGGCACCTTGTCATCCGAGCGCGGGAACGAGGAGGTCTTGCCCTCAGGGTCCACAAGCGTGATTTGCAGGTGCGGGTTTGAAAGCGCGGTGCGGCGGATGTATTCGTAAACGCCAAATGATGAGAGGTCGTATTTCACTTCCGCCACTTCGGATTCCACTTTCAGCCCGCTTCCAAATTCCCCGTCCTCTTTCAGGAGGTTTGTAATGCGGGGCGAGTTTGACTTCAGGTCAATTGAAATGTCACAGGTTATTTTCTTGTGGTCATACCTGCTCACCACGTGCACTGGCTTGCCGGTTGTTATCTGCGCGTACATGGTGCAGCCTGATGCGCCAATGCCCTGTTGCCCTCTTTGCTGGCAGTAGCGGTGGAACTTGGTGCCAGCAAGCATCTGCCCAAGCGCCTTGCCAAGGTGCTTTTCCGGAATGCCGGGCCCGTTGTCTTCAGCAATTACCTTGTACTTTTCCTTTTCAATTTCAGTAACCGTGATCTTAACGTCTGGCAGTATGCCTGCCTCTTCGCATGCGTCAAGCGAATTGGTCACGTATTCATGGATAATGGTGGTGAGCGAGCGGGTTTTGCCGGAAAAGCCGAGCATCTGCTGGTTCTTTTTGAAGAATTCCGCGACGGAATGTTCTTTGAATTCGGAAAAGATCTTTTCAGTGGATGTCGCCATGGGAATCATCTGCTTCATGTCGCCTGCGAGTAAATCGTGGTTGGAATTAAAATAGGTTTCGAAAGCGTGCTGCAGTTCACTTCGCGTAAAACAGCATTCCCACGCCGGCAATTGCAGCTACAACCGCGGCAGCGCCAAACGCAACTGGCGCGCCTGCGGCAGCCCAAAGCGCGCCGAATATCACGCTCGCTGGAAGGTAAACCGCGCCAACCGCGGAATTGTATGCGCCAAGCGCTATCCCGCGGCTTTTCTCAGGCACCATGTCTGATATGTATGCCTTGTTCACCGATTCATCAGTCGTTACGAATATTCCGTATACTGCAAAGAGTGCGGCCACCTGCCAGAAGCTGTTGGCGAATATGAATCCCGCGACAATGAGCGCGTAGAGGAAGAATGATGCAACGATAATAGGTTTTCTTCCGATTTTGTCAGACAGTTGCCCGATTGGCACTGAGAAAATCATGTACACTATGTTATACAGAATATAGATGAGCAAAATATTCTCAGCGGCAATGCCGATTTCGCTGGCGCGCACAATGAGAAGTGCGAATGAGAAGTAAGCAAGCGAGAAAATACAGGAAATGCCAAGGAAGCGCTTGTAGTCGCCCTTCAACATGCGGAGTTTCTGCCAGAAGCCCACTTTCTTCACTTTTTCCTTTGCAGCGAGTGCAAGCGGAAGAGGCGCTGCCTTCGGCTCCTTTACAAAAAACCAGATGACTGCAACCGCAAGGAATGCGGGTATGAGCGCATAGTAGAAAATGGCACGGTAGCCTGCCTCCGTGCTTCCCATCCAAGCAAGTATGAAGTACGCGATGATCGGCCCTGTCACTGCGCCAAGTGTATCCATTGCCCGGTGCAGGCCGAATGCCCTGCCCCTCATATTCTTGTCAGTGCTTGCGGCAATAATCGCATCGCGCGGCGAAGTACGGATGCTCTTCCCAATCCTCTCCACTCCGCGGGCTACTAGGAAAACCGGCCAGGTTGAAGCAAACGCAATGCCGAGTTTTGAAATTGATGACAAACCATAGCCTGCAATCACAAATTTCTTCCGCTGCCCCTTGTCAGACCAGTAGCCTATGAATATGTCGAGTAGCGAAGCAGCGCTGTCTGCTATGCCTTCAATCAGCCCGATCGCTTCCTTTCCCACTCCCAGAATGGAGGTAAGGAACACGGGAAGTATGGGGAAAATCATTTCAGATGAAACGTCAGTGAGGAAACTCACAACGCCTAAGACAAGAACATTCTGCTTAATTCCATCAAGCAAGCCCATGCCTAGCCTCAAAATAGCTTTTTCACTTCTTCCTGCTTTATCCTGCGCCTGCACTTTTCAAGGTAAGCGTAAACGTTCGCGTGCGGCGAGCCCTCGATGATCTTGAAAAGCGCATTTGTCGCGTAGTCCAGTGTTTCAAGGTCGGAAATTACTGCAACAGTGTGCCCCCAGACTGCGACTTGCGCGCCCACTTCTTCATTGATGATCTCTTTTGTCCTTCCCTTCTCTCCAATCACTCTGCCCTTTATCCTTGCAAGCCCGTCTCTCGAGCTCACGTAATCGCGAAGGTCAATCACTCTCAATCCGTAGCTGTCATTCAGGAGTTTCAGCGCAATCGCAGGCTCAAAACCCCTGCCAATCGCCCGAATAATATCTTTGCCTATGAACTCGTCCAGCGGCTCGCCTGAAATGATAACGCCGCCGTCAGAGTCAACAGTAATTGTGACATTCATGCGCTGCTCAAGGTAGTCCTTGGTCTCGCCCGAGTCTCCCAGAAGCGCTTTCACCCTCTCAGAGGGGATTTTGATGATTTGCATAGATTCGCCTGTTTGATGTTTCCAATGCTCCTATTCCCCTATTTAATACTTCCAAGCAGCCTGGAGCGTGGTAGGAGGGGCTTCCCTGGGCTCTCTTTCCACAACAAATATCTTTTAAACACTTCGAACAGGAAAAAAGGTGTGCAAACTAACCTTAAACCATTTGTAAATGTCGATGGCAAGGGAGCGTTAGGGATCCTCTCAACAGTAGCCGGGCAAAAGGATATCCGTCTCAAGAAACTGAATGCGTCTCCTGAGTCTGAAATAGGGCTTAACCTGCTGCATAAGGACAAAATAAGCCTCGCTAATTTTGCGGAGGAGCTTTTCAAGAACATCCATCCGAAAAACATGGGCAGGCTGCCTGAGCACGTTTCAGTAAGCGCCAGTCTGAACGGCTCTTTGCTTCAAATCGAGTTCAAAATACTCGGTGGCGGCGAAGACACGAATTTCAGGCAATGCTACCTGAGTCACATTGCAAATTACGCAAAGAAAAACGGCATGGAATTCAAGGAGGGCAGCGAGCGCGCGTATGTCCTGGAAGTCCAGTGCAGGCCAGCAAAAGAAGTGCTGACTGACAAATTGCCAGTTGATGTGCCAAAAGATGCGCTGACCGGAAGCAAGCTGCTTGAAATAGTGAGGGGCGACAAAGGGCGCCATATAGAAATAAAGAGCCTGAATAGCGGCATTTCAAGCGACGCATATGGGTTGACCATAAAGGAATTTGAAGGTTTCTTTGGAAAGGTCGTTAATGCAATAGAAGATGATGGAATCCATGTTAGCCTGGTTGTTTTTCGCAACAAAGATACGGGTGGCACGGGCATATCTCTGAGAAGCCCATATGGCGGCCAATTCTATAGCGCGCTGCAGGATAAGCTCACAACAATCTGCGACGAGTTCAATGTTGAGTTTTATACTAATGACGGGCGCTTTGTGCACCAAGTGGAGTTCCGCATGCCAAAATACGGTGCGGAGCGGAAAAAAGCCCAAGTCGAGGCATTGTCCACTGAAGAAATGCTTAGGTTAATCGGTTCCATATGTCCAGTAACCCGCTGCGATGATGCGGCGCGGGGCAAGGAGCACAAAATAAG
>JAPLWZ010000106.1 GCA_026396335.1 Microcaldota archaeon
CTCCTTTTCATTTTTCTTTGCCTTTAGTATGATTTATAATTGGTTTGTTATAGATGAAGGTCAGACGAGAGGGAGATTATGATTGTTCAGTATAAAAAAACAAACGGAACTTTTGGCACGAAGGAAGCGATTTCCCCGCGCATAATAGATAAACTCAAAAACGCCATTCCGCCTGTTGAGAAAGAAGTTGCTACCTTTAAGGACAAACAGGCATTTGCAAACACTGTTTTTGAAGTTGTCAAGGAAGTTGCAAATGCCCGCGGAAGGGAACTGCAGGTGGAACTGCGCAATCAATCCGCTGGATATTTCATTACTGCCTATGGCTCCGCATATGTCAAAGAAATTGGCAGCTACAAAATAAGCATACACGACACCATCAACCTTCCGGCATGCGACTGCCACAATAACATCATAGCAATCGAAATGTCCCAGGCAATGATCCCACCGCGCGGGTCTAATGTGGTGAATTCAGTCAAGCTAAAAAACCTTAATGGCGATTTTGGCAGGCTGCTTGAAACGCTTTCGGGCTTCATAGACAGGCTCCTTAATCCGCATATCCGCATGGACTGAAGATGCCAATGGCCCTGGGGCGTAAACCGACGAATTTGGCGGCTGTATACCTGATCTTAAAATCGACTATTTAAACATTTTGCATTCAAAGGTTACTTCGTCCCGCCATAACTCAACCTGGTAGAGTGCTTGGCTGTAGAAAACAACGGCCGTCGGCAATTGTGCTGGCAGTCATCAAGATGTTGTGTGTTCAAAGGCCCTTTTAGGAAGTACTAAAAAGGAGCCGGACATATCACGCTGGCGGGACTTAATATTCCAGAATTGAATTGGCCTCGATGGTGTAGTGGTTAGCATCCCAGATTGTCGATCTGGTGACCCGGGTTCGAATCCCGGTCGGGGCGTACGGTTTTTTCTGCGTCGCAGAATGGGAATTTTGAGTTAGATTTAGGTACGCTTACGACGTTGAACGCCCTGCTAGGGATTTGAACTGTTTTATGCCTTGCCTAGAACTCCATGACGTTCCGAAGCATCAGAAATAGCGTAGACGTTCCATTGACTGACGCAGCCGATAACGAGATGGGCGCGAGACAGCAAGCCAACATAATTCACTTCAACATATCTGTGAAGATAGCGTGCGTCATTTGAGGTGCGGGCTCGCTCGCCAACAGGAATGCCAAACTTGCTTTCAGTCAGATAATAATCGCCGTTGACCGGAAAGTTCGGAATTACATCTACTTTTGCTTCCTTTGCAATTTGCACAAGTATAGTGTTTTTGCCGTCCTGATTATAGGTGATAAGGGGCTTGCCATCTTGCGTGAAGCCGTGGTTTATTGCAAGAAGTACATTTGTCTCGCCTTTTGCATCGCCTGATTCGAAAACGTACCTTATTTTGGATTTAGTGTCTGTATATTCTATGAACTTGTCAACTTTTTTGTCTCGCTTGGCATACGCCACCAGCGTCCCAGTCCATGCAGGGTAGAATTCCTTCTCGGATTTGTAGGTGTCGTCCATAAGGCGCTTGTCAAATTCTTTGTTAGTAAGTAGAACGATTTTCTTCCGGTTGGCAGTGTCAATTGCCTGTTTGGCAGTCAGCCCCTTGCTGTACGGTGCAATCTTGATTACATTCATGAATACCCCTCGCGGTTTAGTATATTTAGAAGTGTTTAAAAAGACTGAGATGTGGGAGAATTGTTGAGATTAACTATCGGACGTAGGTGCCACAAACCTATGCGCGGTCGGGGCGTTTTTTTCTTTTTCTTCTTGATGCAGTAAAATAGGATTAGAACTAGAATTAGCACTGCCTTGCCATGGACTCGTCGAACCATTCAAGGAGCCTGTCGTTCGAAGAGCCCCACAGGCCTGATTTTGCAACTATCTCCTGCACTTGCAGGCGCGTTATTTTCACCTTTGTGCCGCTGTCAAAGACTTCTGGCGACTGCGCGCACTTCACGTATGACTCGATTGCCATGAAAAGCGGGATAAGGCAGAACATCCTCACGCGCACTGCTTTTCTCGGAAGGAGCATGATGTACTTCATCGCTGCTTCAAGGTACCTGCGCGCGTTTTCTATCTGCGCTTCAAGTATGCGTATCGCCTTTTCGCGGTTTTCCTTAAGGCACAGGTTCTCGTAGGAAAGCCCGTACTTCCGGATGAGCATTGCCGGCCAGTAGCGGCGGTTCTCTGAAATGTCCTTTGCTATGTCGCGCAGTATGTTCACTTTCTGCAGCGCAAGCCCGAACTGGTGCGCATAGCGGTGGAGGCGGTGCTTCAATGCCTTTGTGATTATCTTGTTCTGGTAAAGCAGGTCGTTGAAAAGGTAGCCGATCACGCCTGCCACATAGTAGCTGTAGCGGTTCTGGTCGGCGAATGTCTCGATGTTCTTTCCCTGGAACTTGAGCATGCCGTGCGCCATGGTGCGCCCGCGCTTGAGTATGGCGCGTCTCACGCCTGCAGGCTGCGAATAATAGGTCTTGACAACCTCTTCCAGATTCTCAAGCAATTCCTTTTCGTATGTGTAGTCAAGTTCTGAGAGCAGCCTCTGCTTCACTTTTGCAGGCGAGGCTTTGCGATTAGAGAACAGTGAGAGGGTTTCTGCGAACAGTTCCCGCTTTACAGAAATAGATGCGTGCGAATCCTCGATTGTGTCGAAGATGCGGAAAATCAGGTAAGCGAGCATCATCTGCGAATTCAGGGGCTTGGGAAGTATCTTGATGCACAGCGCAAAACTGCGGGAAACTTTCGGGAGTATCTGCCAAAGCATGTTTTCACTCGATTCTGCAGGCTGGGTTCTATTGCTAAACGCGCCATAATGGAAAAATCGCCATCTGGAATGACTGAGATATATCCTATTCTTTTTATAAGGAAGTGCTAAGTGACCAAACTCAGACGTTAAAAATAGAAATGGCGGTTATTGCCGCCCATTATTCATTATCTCTTCTTCTTTCCCTTTGACTTAACTGCTTTTTTCTTTGTTTTTGCAGACATCATTATCACCATCCGGTCATTCCCGCTGCTTGTTTATAACGCAGCCGTACCGCTATTTCATGCAGGCGCAAAATGCAAATCCATTTAACAATCCTGTGCCTGAAAACGGTCTTATGAAATTCCAGCGCATGATGGCCCCGATGGAGGGGGTAACGGACTGCGCTTTCCGCGCGCTTGCCTACAAGAACGGCGCGGACCTTACGTTTACCGAAATGGCGCGCGTTGCGAACCTTGCAAGGTCAAAAAAAGGCGAGCTTGAAAAAATCAGGATTGAGGACGATGGCACGCCCGTGCAGATACAGCTTGCCGGGGCAAAATTAAGCGAGTATGAAAAATTCCTGGCTGGTTTCAAGCCAATTGGCGGGTTTTGCGGATTCAACCTGAACCTGGGCTGCCCCTCGCCGAGTTTCATAAGGCAGGGGATCGGCGCGGC
>JAPLWZ010000035.1 GCA_026396335.1 Microcaldota archaeon
ATTGCCGCTCAAGGAAATCGGAATACGCAAGCGAAGTGCGCATGTAGTCCCGTTCGGATGAGAGTGTTACGCGGAATGCGAATACGGATCCTGCGTTTGAGAAGATGCTCTTGTGAACGTCGGTCGGGTTTTGTGACGCCACGATTAGCGAGAAGCCGTATTTCCTGCCTTCGCGCACAATGGACACGACATCTGAGCGCTCGTCCGAGGCAATTTTCCACGCTTCGTCAACTACAACGAAGAGATTTATCTTTCCGGAATCTGCAGAGTAGGATTTTGTGCGCATTTTTTCCTTTACGAACTGCAGTATTGCAAGCCCCGCAAGGCTGCGCAAGGATTCCATTGGAAGGGAGTGGAGATCAACGCAGGCCAAACCTGAGAGAAGCTGCTCGAGCTTAATTGTGGACGATGAGAATGAATCGCCGGATGCGAGAATAAGATTTTTTATGCGGTGCGCCGCTTCTGCGGAATCGCTGCTTCGCTTTGATTTGTTTGAGAGGATTTTTTGGACGTCTGTGAGATTAGGGCACTTATTCTTCGTATTTTCCTTGTGGAGCGAAAAGCCTTTGCGCGCATACGCCTGCTCGATTGCGTCTTCAGTGAGGCGGCGCTGGGATGGGAATTGCGACAGGTCGGTGAGCATTTCAAGCGCTTCCATCACCTGGCGCGTGCGCGCGTGCGGTGTGGCCCCGCCCAGGTCAAGCAGGTTTATGCCTTCTTTTCCGAATGAGATGACTTTGCCGCCCGCTGAACGCACCCAATCGCCGTATTCGCCTGCCCAGTCCAGTATGAGCACGGACGAGCCCATCACTATGCTTGCGCGCGTGATGAATGACTTTATGAAGTATGATTTGCCGGAGCCTGTGATTCCGACCACGCACAGATGGGGGTTTGTCAAGATTGCAGGATTCCAGTAGAATGGCACGCGCATGAACTGCGTTCTTCCTATGTAGACTGATTCTGCGGGATTTGAAAAAAGAAGATCTGGCGTCGGCTCTGGCGGGCGGACCATAAAGTCCCTGCTGGCAAGTTCGCCGGAAAGAACCCGTTGCAGAACGACCCCAGCCATGAGCGAAAAACTGTCATCTGCGGACTGTTTCAGAATTCACCTATTATTTTCCCACGGAGTGAATTTAAAATGTCAATTTTGGATGCTTCGGATGCGATTGTATTCGAGGCTACAATCTCTTCTGCGCCTGCCTCCTGAAGTTTTGTGTATGCATCGCCAAGGAAAAGCCCGTGCGTGCAGCCGCAGCAGACAGATTTTGCGCCCATTGCAAGCACCGCGCGGGTCGCTTTTATCATTGTCCCGCCGCCAGCAATCATGTCGTCAAGTATGATTACATCCTTGTCTTTTACGTCGAAATTCGCGTCCATTGATTCCACTGGGCGGTGCGCCTGTTTTTTGTGATGCTTGTATTCCCCCCTGCGCTTTACCATTGATTTGCCGCCGATTTCGTTCACCAGGTATGCCGCGCCTTGGTCAGGCGAGATGAAAAGCGCGTCCGGTTTTTTCGCCTTGAAGTACGCTACCAGGTCGCCTGAAAGGGAGAAATTACGGATCTGTATCCCGCCGTAGGTGAATATCCCGGCTTTTTTGAGGAAGTGGCAGTCGAATGTTGCGATTGAAGAGTAGCCGGCTGATGCTATCATTTGGCAGATTACTTCTGCTGAAAGCGCTTCGCCAGGCGTCCAGATTTTGTCCTGCCTTGCGTAGGGAAGATATGGTACAATTGCCTCTGCACGAGGCGCAACGTTGCGCACTGTTTTGCCGACCAATAATAGTTGAAGAAGCGATGAGTCTTGCCGGGGATAGCAGCGGTGCAGCACCTGCACGTCCTTGTCTTTGCACGCCTCAAGGTCGTGTATGAGTATGTGCGATTCCTTGTCCGGAAAGGTTTTGAGCTCTATGTTTGCCGGGAAAAGATAGGAACAATTCTGACTGACGAGAAGGTGGGCGACCATAATGTTATTTGGAAAATGGGTTTTAAACACTGTCTGTTGCCGCCGTGAATTATCCGAGCATGGCGCCTATTTTTCCAACCAGCGACTCGAGCAGGGGGTGTTCGTGCGAGAATGTCACAGTCACGCCAGTGTCGCCAGATGCGGATGCAGCGCCAGGCGACTTGTCGCACTTGTGGCAATAGGGGAAGCCGGCAGGGCTTAGCTTGAAGTAGTCTGTTTCTGTGCCGCAGATTGAACAGAAGACCTTTACCCTGTATTTTGGCGAGACAGCGCACTCCTGGTGCACATTCTTGCCGTTTGAGAGGCGGAGCGTTTTGTGCCAGGTTTCCATGTTCTTCTTGCAAAGGGTGCAGACAGGTATGCGCTCGATGCGCTCGAGTTCGTTGAAGCAGTACGAGCAATAGATGTTCCCGTTCTTGCGCCTTACTTCGTCTTGCCTCATACGAGTGCCGCAGCGGCTGCAGCCTGCCATCGCCACTTCCGAGCTCTTGCGGGTCCAGCACGGGATGCAAAGCATGCTGCGCGAATAGTAGGCAGAATCAAGTTCATCCACATCAGTGCCGCAGACAAGGCAGTAAGGCATGGTTGAGTAAACTGCTGCGGAGAATAAAATAACGGCAGTTCGCCCTTGTTTTAAGTCCAAATTTTGCCGTATTCGGATTTTGCCGTTCAGAAGTTGATTGACGAAATCTTGTAGTAGCGGATTTCCTTTTCAGTGCCCGATGCGATTATGAGGTCAAGGCGAGCGAGGTGCGCGATCTTTATCTGCTCGGCGAGAGATTTGGGAGATGGGGCTGCGCCTGGAAGAAGGCAGATTAGCTGAGAGGGGCGCTTTTCCTCCCTGCCTACGCCCGGCTCGTAAACACGGAAGAAGTTTGTTTCTTTCCCATAGGGGCGCACCATTCTCCCGATGCCGCGGATTTGGTTGTAGACAGCTGATGCAAACGCGAAATCTTTCCCGAATTTAGGCTTCTTTGCGAACGAGGTTTTGCCCAATTTTACCAGGTAAACTGCTTCGAGCGGGTGAAAAAGAGGTGTGTCGCCTGTTCCAAAGCCAAAACCAGCCTCAAGGAAATTGGCTGCGAGAGGCTTGTCCGTTTCTTCGAAGAGGTTTTTCTTTTGTGTCAGCATGATATGCACCAGCTAAGATAACGTTTCTGCTGTTTTCTCTTTCTCTTTCTTTTTCTTCGCTGCTACAGGCTTATCCGCCTTTGCCTTCGCCACTTTCACAATTTTCTCTTTTTTCGGTTTTGCCTTGCTCACAAAGAACAGTTCGTCCTCTTCAAAACCATAGAGCGCGGTTATTTCCGAAGGGTGCTCTTTTGCAAGCGGTTCAAGGAAGAAAAGGTATGTCTGCGCCTGTGTGACCGAGCAGTGGCAGACGCGCGAGATTTTCCTAAGCACTCCCTTGCGGGTGG
>JAPLWZ010000054.1 GCA_026396335.1 Microcaldota archaeon
ATGCTGGAATTTCAGTAACAGTAACGCTCTCTTTCTTTGGGAGTTGCGCATTCTTCGCGGAAGGCTTGTCAAAAATCGCGGTTATTCGGCAGCTTCCGAATGAGCCGGTTGTAACAACCGCATTCTGCCCAGTTGCCGCAACCAATTGGCAGCCCTGTGCAGTAAAGTTCACCAGTTCATAGCCGAATGCGGGATACGCGGACAGGCGCACCGTTGTGCTGCAGGCATACGCCCCGCTTCCGTCCGCCCTTCCGCCTTCTGACGGGGATGCGACTGCCTCAATCAAGCAGCCTTCCTTTGCATTAGCTGGTGCAAAGCCAAGCCAATGTGCAATTCCCGATAAGAATCCGCTGAAGTCGTCAAATATTGCTGATGCGACGGGGGTTGGAAAAACGGGAACAGGCTGTAATGGGAAAGCAACAGGGAGAATCAGAAGGACTGCAAAAAGAATTGGCAACAATTTCATCAACATCACCGCATTTGTCACCTCATCAATCGCTTATAATCCTGGCAGTAAGGGGAAATAAAAAATAAAGAAAAAAAAGAAAACACTGCTCACTGTGCGCTCGGAAGCTCGATGTAGCCGCACTCATCATTCCCGACTTTCACCTTCACTGCCTCGGTGAGCGGCGCGTTTCCGCTGCACTTTACGGTGGTGATGAAGTCTGTCGAGTTTTCCATGCTGCCCACAGGCTGCTGGTTGTTGGTCCCATAGCAGTAGTAGAGCATATTCTCGCTTCCCGAATAACCCCTTACCGCGAGCTGCGCGGTGTAGGTGTGCACTCCGTTCTTGCTTTCATAGGTGGAGCCGAACACTGAGCAGTCTTTTGCATTTTCAAAGACCTGCAGCATTGTGCTTGCGCAAATCACGCCATCCATCTTCGCATCTATTTCAATTGCGCCTGGGGTGTTGAAGGTGCAGATCGAGCCGTCTGTCAGAAGCCCCGAGCGGGTCTGCGTCTTTTCGCTGTCGCCGCATGTGTAGCTGACCTTCACCTGCTTGTCGCCGGTCGAGGTCATTACTGTGACATCTGCGCTCTTGCCCATGCTTATGCGGTTGGGCGTGACGGTAACTGAGCAGGCAAGTTTCCCTGGCTGGACGTTTGGCGCAAGGAAGCGGGCTGTGCCGCATTCCTTCCCGTCAAGATAAGCTATTGCGTTGTTCGGAACCGATATGTCTTCGCAGAACCAAAGCTGCCCCTTGAGGATTGCCATGTCTCCGTTCGGGCACTTTACAGTAAGAGCTTTTGCTGATTCGGTCTTTACCATTACGTAGTAAACGCTGCTTGAGTCCTTCTGGAACTCCACCTTGCAGCTGTCAGGCGACATCTGGGGTGCCTGGTTTTCCGCTGCCTGCGCAGTGCAATTCGTTTCCCACGGGCGGATGCATTGCTGGAGCACATCGCACCAGGAGTAGCCTGCCGAGGGTATGCAGCCGTGCGCGTCGCGGTCGCTGCCCGGCGCCGGAACATTTTGCTGGGTTGTGTTCTTTGCCGGCGCAACAGGCTGCGGAGTAGGCGCTGGCGCAGTTGAAACCTGCGGGCCTGATGCGCACCCTGCAAACAGCAGAACGCCAATCACTGCCAATACGAAAATCAAACCCTTCATTGAAATCACCCTCCAAATTATTCTGCTGGTTTTGCTTCAGTTGCCGCTATCTTAATTTTTTTAGTTGCAAACACGATGTACGCCGTGTGCGTCAGGCCTGTGTTTTCAGGCCGCACTCCCGCCGCCCTGACCAAGTAACTTCTGTTCATTGCCTCCATCATTTCTA
>JAPLWZ010000029.1 GCA_026396335.1 Microcaldota archaeon
GCTACAACATTATACAATTCAGTAGAATATTCTTATAAGCTTTTGTGCCCTAATTTACTCCCAAAAGATAGGGCGTTCCTAGAATCACCTGCAGACTGGTTGGAGACTGCAAAAGGAGCGCCATTTGCGGATGCAAATGGTGCGCAGTCGAGCCGAAGCTCGACTCAAGCGCCCTTTCTCCTTTTGGGACGTGGAGGGGATGGCTATGGAGGACCAAAAGAGAATGATTGATCTGGACAGGGAGTTCCTTGCGCTTAGGGAAAGGGAGTGCATGCTCCGGGCACAACTGAAGGCGTATTGCACGCAGCAGGGGCAAATCGGGCTGAAAGTCTGCAATATTGAGCAGGAAATGCAACTTCTTGACAGGAGGATAGTGGATGTTCGGAAGGAAAGGGAGAGCGCTTACAATTGCCTGTATGCGGCAAGGGAAAAGGAAGCGAAAGGCAAGAAGGGCAAGCGGTGAATGGAATGTGTATTGGCTGCACTTACAGAATTTCCACAGGCCAGCCTTACAAGGAGCATATTTTCTGCCCGGAGCTCCTGAATCCCGAGCCGGATACGAGTGTGTACAGGCTGAAGTGGGAGCCTGTGAAGTGCGGCAGGGAGGGTTTGAAGGCAAAACGCCTGCCGTTCAATAAGAAACGCTTTGAGTTTATGAAGGAATGGCTGGAAAAGTCAGGAAAGGGATTCAGCGAGGAAGGCGAGCTGGAAATGAAGCGCCTGTACGGGGAGTATGGGAAGAAGGCACTGAGTTTAGAGGCTCTTTTTTCCATTAGGCATCCTGCTTTCATGAGGTTCAGGCAGATTGCTTTTCAGAAGGGGTTTGTGCTGGTTGGCAACAATTTCTCGTCCTTTGATATGGGCACAGTAAAACTCAGCGGAAGCAAGCGAGTGCTGGCAAGCGTGCTTGAAGAGGCGTATAGCGAGCAGGGAATGCAGGAAGTAGAGAGCAATAATGCGGATGAAATTGCCGCTGCATTGGCAGATGAAGGATTGCTCAAGCTCAATTGCGTTGGTTTTGCAGCGTATCCCAAAAAGGGCGAGGGAGTTTTCGGAAGCGGAAGGAAGACGTTCGCAAAAATGGTGAAGATGGCACTGAAGGAGAGGTTTTGATTGTGAAAAAAGAAAACGAAATAAAGCGGGCGCTCCTCGAAGGCGAGCGGGATGCACTTTTACAGGAAGAGAACAGGCTGAGAACAATGTTCGAGGACCTTCAGAAGATGCGCGTGAATCTTGAGAAGAAAAAGAGCGAACTCGAGCTGGAACTTGAGGAAAACGCAAGATCAATTGGCAGAGTAAGCAGTCGGCTCAGCCATCTGGATTTGGAAATGCTGAATTTGATGGAAAAGAGGGACAAGGTGCAGCGGGAAATCAAGGCAAAGCCGGCGGGAAAGAAAAGGTGATGTTGATGGCAAGGAAAACTACAAAGAAGCAGCTAGAGGCTGCTACAAAGAAGCTGACAAAGATGGATTCCCAGACTATGGTGAGTAGCGCGCAGGAGCTTTGCCAGAAAAGGGACGAGCTGCTGCAGGAGATACTGGAAATCAAAATCAAGCTGGCTGCGTGTGAGGGGCTATGGGGAGGATTGGGCGCAAGTAGTGGTGTACGTGCAGGCAAAGCCAAAACCGGGCCTGAAGAGCGTACAGGTGGCTTGGCTGAATCTGATTCCGAGTGTGATTGGCAGGAAAGCAAGAGCGGGGTGAATTGAATGGAAAAGAATGAGAAGGAAATGAAGCCGCCAGTGAGAAAGGCGGTCACAATCAAGTACGGCGATGTGATGGTGAGTGTGGAGGGCGAGAGCACGGAAGAGGCAAAGAAGGATGCAATGGAGCTGTTTGGCATGCTTGAGGAGAAGTACCAGAAGAGCTGGGAGAAGAAAGTCTGCACTGAAAAGACGAAGTATGACTAGAGTGGCGGAAGGATGATTGAAAAACTTGAGATAATGGGTTTTGGGCCCTTCAAAAAGAAGCAGAAATTCACATTCAAGCCCGGCGTGAATGTGATCCGGCTCTAGGTAATTCTTATGGAAAACCTTGAGGCAATGGCAAGGCTCGCAACAAGGCAGGGCTACCTTGAGATGAGAATGAAGGAGATGAAAAAGAGAATTGATGCGGGAGATTCACCCGAGTCGATCCGTGAGGAGTTGAAGAAGTGCCTGAGTGAGTCGCTCGTTATTGGTGAGAAGCTTGCTGTGCATTATCGTGCGAGAGAGAAAATTGTTGCAAAGGCAGATGCTATACGGAAAAAGGAAGTGAAAGAAGCGGCAAAGGAAAACTCAAAACGGTGAAACATATGAAACTCGACCCATGGGCAAAAATTGCAAAGGAGAACAACAACAGGCGCTACGATGTGAAAGGGACAGTCGAGATTGGCGATGACGGATACCTTGAGGTTTGCCTTATGGCTGCGGACGGGAGGGGGCAGATTCTCCACCTCCACAGGACTACTGATGGAAAAAACAAGGAAATCAGCTGGGACTGCTGGGTGTTTGAGGATAACGGGAAGGTGCGCAGGCATCACAGCATGAAAGAGAAGATCTGAGGTGGTTTGATGGAAATAAGCAACGAATGCTATCTGACGTATGACTGTTTTGCGGGGTACCGCTGTTGCTCATGTGGGGTTGTGGGGAGCGTTGGCGAGGGCTATGTGCCGAATGGCTGGACTGCCAAAATCATCAGCGAGAAGGGCTTGATAGGCAGCGATGAAATTGCAGAACTCTACTGCCCCAAGTGCGCTGGAAAGAAAAGGTGATTCCCATGTTCATAGACGCAGAAAAGCGATATTGGCTCACAAAACAAGGAATTGTGGCAGAAAGGGAAATCAGAATAAGCAAGAGAGGCATCTGTCCGCCGTTAAGCTATGAAGAGGAAACTGCTGCTTGGAAAAATAAAGCTATGGCGGCGGATGGAACGGTCGTGGATTTGGTTCATTTTAAAGGCGAGGCAATCTTTCGCCTGGGGGAAATTAATGAAGGTCAGATCAGTCGCCTGTGGTACAGGGAAAATACGGTTTATGTAGTAATAAACGAGGTAAAAAAATTAGTAGCTGTGTGCGTGCGGTGAGGGTGAGATTATTGCAAAAAAGAAACGTGGAAAAATCGGCGAATCCGGCGAGAGCTACACATATGACCTGGCTGTTGTGAAACGGATTGAGATACTTGAGCGTGAGCGGGAAAATCTTACGAATGAGATAGTCTCCATCGAAAAAAAGCTGGTTAAGGAAAAAAATGAACAGAATCTGGCAGCGATGGAAAAGAAACTGCGCGAGAGAATGCTGGAGTTGAAGGAGGTGGGGGACAGGCTTTCCCGCTTTTCAATTCAGGCAAGGATAGTTGAGTGCGATGACAAGCCCATGGAAGTGCACGTGTGTGAGAATCGCGGACTGGAAGACGAACTGAAACACGCCTACTGCGCAAAATGTACCTCTCCTAATCTGAAAATCACAAAAATAATCCAGATAGAGTGCAGACAGTGTGGAAGGAAGCGGCTGATTACCACGAGGATGGACGAGAGCAAAAGGTGAGTATTATGGCTGGAAAGACACTTGCGGAATATCTGAAGAAGATAGAAACCGTGCCAGATGAGGATGTCTACAAAGTGTACGAAGAATACGCCAAGGATGCATTTGCTGTTGACCTGACGGACATGAAAAATTACAACTATTGGACTGTGTTGGGCGAAGCTGAAGCGTACTATGGCAGTGTTGTGGTGTTTGAGAATAAGGAAACGCTGCTTGGGAAAGCCCATGGTCGTGAACGCCCGAAAGAACTGAATGGACTGCTTCAAAACGTGTATGTTAAGGACGTGCTTAAGCTCATGCCAGATAAATGCAAAAAATGCGGATTCCACCGCTTCTTTGGCTTGAAAATAGACGTTACTTCGCTTGGGCAGTATATCTCTGTTTTCTGCCCGAACTGCAAGAAGCAGTTTGGAAATGTGGATGCGGATAGTGGGGAGATTGAGAAATATGATTGATGGGGAAAAACTGCCGCCAAAATTGGTTTATGGAAAGCCATTCAAGCCAAAAGATAACCCGCAGTTCAAGCCGGTTGCATGCTTCAGGTGCGGCACTACAAAATTCAACGTGAAGATGATGCAACCAAAAAGAAGAGCGGCAAAGATGCAGCTCATCTGTGCGGAGTGCGGCAGGAAGACGGCTATAACAGTAAAAAGGTTTGAGTGAGAAGGTGAACTATGCTGAAAGCTATTCTCTTTGATCTGGATAATACGCTTCTCGACTTCTCAGGCTTCAAGCGGGAGTCTGCGCTTGCCGCTGCCAAAGCTATGAAGCAGGCTGGCCTGTTCCAGGATGAAAAGATAATTTTCAATAAGATAAACGAAATCTATGAGAAAAAAGGCGTTGAATACCAGCTCACCTTCAATGAAACGCTTCGTGAGCTTGGGGTTGAGAATGACTCGCAGTTTGAAAGGGCAAAACAAGCTGCCATTATTGCTTATACGAAGAAGAAATACGCACTTTTGAAGCCAAGGCAGAAGGTAATACAGACACTCAACTCGCTGAAGAGCAAGTACAAGTTAGGCATAGTGACAGATGCGCCAAAAGACAAAGCATGGCAAAGACTCATTTTAGCCGGCTTGGATGGCTATTTCTTCCCAGTGATCACATTCAGCGACACGAATGTTCGGAAACCGTCTACTCTTCCTTTCAAAAGGGCGCTTGTTTTCCTGAAAGTACAGCCGAAAGAAGTTCTTTATGTTGGGGATTTCCCAGAAAGGGACATAATTGGCGCGAAAAAGATGGGAATGAAAACGTGTTTGGCGAAATATGGCTGCACGGATTACAGTGAAGAGAGTAATGTGGCTGATTATACGATTGAGAAATTCGAGGATATTAATGGGGTTGTCAATTCGATTGAATAAGAATCTGCCACCGGCAAGAGTTATTCTGCTCAGGGCGCTAGTTTCAATTCTCATTACGGTTGTGCTGTGGGCTTCAATCTTCTATCTAGGCTTTTCTATCCACGAATTCGGGCACGTCTTTTTCGGATCCGTTATGAGTTACTTGAAAACCGGAGAAATACCTGCTTTTGCAACAAGTGCATGGACGGATTGCACAGGGCTGTCATTCATCAAGTGCCCGCAGCAGACAAAATGGATGGGCGGCGGCGATCTAACCGGTGCATTCACGTTTGGCGGAGTGTTTTTGGTCATCTTTGTGGCTTCGCTGGTATCTGCGAGCCTTTACAAATACAGCAAAAACAGACTCTATTTGGCGTTTCCTGTTCTTTACGCAATAAGCGAGATAGGCGGCAATGTGCTCTGCGGCACGGATAATCTGACCGGAGCGCCATACGGGGTTTGCGGAACTCTGTCCATAATGGCTATTGCCGGTTTAGCCATGCTGGCAAATCTTTTCCTTGTGTTTTATATTGTAAATGAGGGAGTAAAGACCAGGATAAACGCGAAAACGGTGAAAAAATGGTTTCATTGACATTTTACGGAGGCGCGAACGAAATTGGTGGCAATAAGATACTTTTGGAGGACAAGGGCGCGCGGATTTACCTTGACTTTGGCGAGAGCTTTGATTTCGGGCAGGAGTATTTCTATGAGTGGCTTCAGCCTAGGGTGGCAAACGGTCTGGAAGTGTATTTTGAGTTTGGCATGCTGCCCAAAGTCTCGCGTCTTTACAGCGAACACCTACTGCGCTTCACTGATTTGAAGTACGAAAAACCCGATATTGATGCAGTTTTCATCTCACACTCGCATTCTGATCACACCAATCACCTATCATTCCTGGATGAAAGCGTACCTGTTTACATGGGGCACGGCACGGACAGGATAATCCAGATATACAGCAAGCTCTATTCCGCTTTATTCGGCATAGGTGAGCACAAAAATTTACAGCTCTTCAAATCAGGCGACAAAATCAAGGTGAAACACCTTGTGATTGAACCCATTCATGTGGAGCACTCTATCCCTGGCGCTTACGGGTTCATCGTGCACACTAGTAAGGGTGCGTTAATCTACACTGGTGATTTGCGCCTGCATGGCCCGAAAAGCAGCATGACGCAGGAATTTTTGAAAAAAGCCGCAGCA
>JAPLWZ010000052.1 GCA_026396335.1 Microcaldota archaeon
TCATGAATGCCTGCGCGATCTCGTTGTACTTTGCCTGATAGCGTTTGGGGAAAATGAAGTTGACAACCTCTTCAACACTCCATGTATTGCGGGTGGCATTTTCGTTCGCATCCTGGAAATTGCGAAGCTCTGGCGAATTGTACGGAGGAAGATAAAGCGAATCTTTCGAGGGAATGCCGCGCGAAGCGATTGAGTGCTTCTCATCTTTCTCCTCAGGCTCATCTGTTTCTATCTCCTCTTCTGGAAGATCTTTTTTTTCTTCGTCTGCCATAGCCACTGCTACAGAATTAGAATTTTTATAGGTTACTGCCACAGTAAACCCAAAACCCGCGATTTATCTCAATACCCAAGGGAAAAGCGTGAGCAGGAATGCGGCTGCGACTATCCAGGTTATCGCGTTTATCGCAAGCGAATTTCTCACACCATTCCTCATGATGTAAAAACCGTCGAATAGCGGCAGGGGCACGAGATTTATCGCTGCAACAACAAAGTTGAGTGCGAATGTGAGCCCGAGCACTCTCGCAACAAACACTGTGTAAACATTGTGCGTGTCGCCGATGAAATAGAAGAATACTAGCATCAGGACTAACGTAATTATAGACGTAGTGAAGTTTGCGGCAGTGCCAGCCACAAACACGGCATTCTGCTCTTCCTTTTTCGCCTTGAAGAGTTTTTTCTCGTCAATATCCACGAATGCGCCGAACGGAAGGAAGCCGAAGAATACCAATCCTGCGGACTTGAGCGGCAGTTTGTAAATGCGCGCGATTATGCCGTGCATCCCTTCGTGGACAACAAGCACAATGGCAAGCGCAAACAAGCTTTCGAAAAGCGGCAGGTTGATGCCGGGGATGATTGGCACACCGCCAGGCACGGTCGTTGCAAGCACTGCACCGTTGCCCATCACTGCCGGAAAGAAGCGTGAAAAGGACGGATGACGCAAGCTGGGCGACAATGCTGGTCAAGAGTATGAGCATGATTGTGCCGACGCCGTAAGTCATCAGCACGCGCTTCCACTCCAGCTTCCTTTTCGGCAGGAGGAAATACGCAAGCGAGCCATAGCCGATTACCATGCCGATTTCCGCGAAGACTTGCCATTCCTTCTTGTGCTTTTGCGCAAGATCATCAATGAACTTCAAGCCCGATTGCGAGCGGAACAGGAACATGCCGTACCAGCCCTCGAGTTTGTAAAGTTTTGAAAGGGTTATTCCGCAGGCTGCAAGCGAGCCGACAGCGAGCAGTGCCTTTGCGATTGCAGGCAGCGTTGCGCCAAGCGTGAGAAGGAAAAATGCGAGGCTGATAACGATTGCAAGTATGGCAAATGCTAATCTTTTCATGTCTTTCATGCTCCATATGCACCACATACAAGAATATAAGGATTTGTCGAATCAGTAAGTGTAGTTTAAGGAAGGTGGATAGGATGGAATGCGAAATTTGCGGTTCAGGCGAAGCAGAATACATCGTGCAGGTCGAAGGCGCGAAACTCAACGTGTGCCATTCTTGTTCATCATCAGGCAAGCTCATACGCGGGCCGCTGCCAAAAGAATACAAGCCAAAGCCCGGCGAGGAAGCCCGAGTGGGCAGCGGAAAGGAAGAATTGGAAGTAGTCGAGGGCTTCGGCTCACTCATCGCAGGCGCGCGCAAGCGCATGGGCCTTCCGCTTGAAGTGCTCGCAGAGCGCATAAACGAAAAGCACTCGTTCCTTGAGAGGGTGGAGCACGAAAAGACCCTTCCCGACGTTAAACTCTGCCACAAGCTGCAGAAGTACTTGACATCGAACTGAAGAAGAAAAGCAAAAAGGTATAGCTGGTTCTGGTAATTGCATGGGAGTAGACCTCGGAGACGTACCCAAAAAGACCTCTGCCATCCCCGACCTTGCGGGCAAGAAGTTTGCCGTGGACGCATACAATACGATTTACCAATTCCTTTCTTCCATCCGCGGGCAGGATGGCACGCCGCTGCAGGACTTCAAGGGAAATGTCACAGGGCATCTCACTGGCTTGTTCTACCGCAATTGCAGGCTTCTTGAGAACGGAATAAAACCCATCTATGTATTCGACGGCAAGCCGCCGGAATTCAAGTCAGATGTGCTTGGAGAAAGAAAGGCCCGTAAGACAGACGCAGAAGCAAGGTGGGCTGCCGCGCTTGAAAAGGGCAACATGGCAGAGGCAAGGACTGCGGCGCAGCAGACCTCTCGCCTGACGCAGAAAATGGTTGGCGAGGCAAAGGAACTTCTTGGTTACATGGGCATACCAGTTGTTGAATCGCCCTCTGAAGGCGAAGCACAGGCATCGCAGATGGTCATTGAAGGCACTGCTGATGCAGTCGCATCGCAGGATATGGATTGCCTGCTTTTTGGCGCACCGCTTCTTCTCCGAAACCTATCAGTCGGAGGCAGGCGAAAGCTGCCCGGCAAGCAGGAGTGGGTCATTGTTGAACCTGAATTCATGGCGCTTGAGGATGTTCTTTCCACGCTTGGCGTGAGCCGCGAGCAACTGATCTGGATGGGCATCCTAGTTGGCACTGACTTTGACGAGGGCGTAAAGGGAGTCGGGCCCAAGAAGGCACTAAAGATAGTGAAAGAATCAAAAAGCCTAAAGGACGCAGCTGAAAAATCGAATGCGCTTTCCGAGCTGCCGCTTTTCGAGTCTGTTGAGCGCTTCTTCCTGAACCCGCCTGTTGAAAAGGGAGTGAAAGTTAAATTCGGAAAACTCGACCCAGAAAGAGTCGCAAAATTCCTTTGCGGCGAGCACGACTTCAGCGAGGAAAGGGTGATGCGCACCTGCGAAAGCACCACGAAAAAGCTCGAGGAAGTTGGCGCGCAGACAAAACTCAGTTCCTGGTAATCCTGATTTTCAAATGCATTAATAAGCACTTGCACTCATCTTTTTTACGGCGTTAACATGGTTGCAGTCATTCTCAAAAGAACTTACTTCAACCTGAATCCTGGCAAAGAATTCGGAGTTCACAAGCTGCCCATGTGCACGAGCTGCATGGATGAAAACCGCATCCGCCCAAAAATAATTGTCAGCAATGCCAATCTTAAAAGAATAAACAGCACTTGCAACAAAATCAAGGCTAAACAAGATAAGGATTGGAATAATGTTGTGAATACGGCGGTGAGGTCAGGGGGCTGGGACGCGAATTTCCTGTTTCCTGACTCGCACAACTGCCATGCCGATAAGAAAGCAGCCAAGCGCTAAACAAGGCAACCGCGTGCTAAACTACTTCAACCTGCACATTCGCGCCATCTATGAAGTTGAATTTCTTTCGTAATTGCAGCGGTGAAACAATCTCCAGCACCTGCAAGCCGTGCTGGGAGCGCTCCGGGAAAACGAGTGCAGCGGGCGTGCCTTTTATCACGCACTTGTAAACTGCGAGCTTGCCAAATGTGCGGTTGCCCTTCTTGAAGCCCGGTATTTCAATTGCCTTTTGCTGGCGCAGCATGATCCGCTTCTCAATGTCCTCTGCGTTGATGAGTATGTTCAGTGTGCCGCAGAACGGCTTGAAGCCCAATCTTTTCTTGAATTGCGATGTGTATTCATCCTGGCAGAGGTAATAGGCACCTTCGCCCAATCCCTTGACAACACTGCCGTCAAACACCATGCTGGTGCCCTCCAGTGAATCAAGGACTTCTTTTACTAGTTTTCTTACTTCTGAAATAGCCTTGCCTGTGAGGTAAATCTTGCCGCCAGTGCGCTCAATCTGCCCGCCCTTCTCAAGCGAGATGAGCTTCCTGCTTGCGGTCTGCTGCGAAACGCCGATGTGCTCGGCTATCTCGCCAGTGGTAATCCTTTTTGGCTCCTTGTGGCAGCCTTTTCTCAATAAGTAAAATATTATGTCAGATATCATGTTCCCACTTCCTGCTCGCTCAATCTATTACCCACAGATGAGTAAAGGAGAGGTGCTTTAAATTGCTTCCCCTAAATTGATTTTGCCTATGATGTTATGAACAACCGCTGATTCTATGATGAGGTTAACAGCGGCTGAGGCACAACGTTTATTTAAATGCTATAATGCATTTTCCACACGGTGCGCATATGCTTCCAGAGGAAATCATAAACAAATTGGATATCCTTCCTGTTGAAAAGCTGCGCACTCATGAGGAGACAATCCCTTACAACCTGCAGAAGCTCAAAGAGGGCATGCTCAACATGGGGCGCTTGGTTGACCCGCTAGTCATTGACAACAAAAAGTTCGTAGTGGTGGACGGCAACCACAGGAAGAAGGTGCTTGAGTCAATCAAGTGCCCGAATGCGGCCTGCCAGCTCGTTGACTATCACAGCCCTGAAATCGGCGTAGGCAGCTGGTTCCTTGCTTCTAAAACAGTAAAGCCTGATGAAGTGAACGGCTTCAAGCCTGAGAAAGTGGACTTTGAGGCGGGCATGGACTCCATAAACAGGATGAAATCAACTTTTCTCTACGTGAAAAGCGCAAACGGCAAGAAAGAATGCTACTTATACGACGCAGAGCAGCACGGGATTACTGGTGTTATTGACCACCAGCGGAAGTTCCTCTCCGCGCTTGAAGGCAGGGACATACTCTACATAATCGGCGAGGCAGTCGCGGGCAGGCACATGCCGCCCAAAAGCACGCGCCACATGATCCCCGACAGGATCATCCGCCTGAACCTACACCTAGGATGGCTCTCCGAGCAGCCCGAGGTCGCGAAGCAGATGATGGACAACATGCTGCGCAAAAGGCTGACAGAAGGCGCCATCCGCCGCTACACTGAGCCCGTGATAGTACTCTACTAATTTTTCGGCGCAGTTTTCAGTGAGTTATTTAAAGTCGGCTTCTCAGAGTTATCTCGCGATGATGACACCTTTGTCGTCTCGCTTCGCTCGGCGACAAATTCGCAAAGTCCTTCGGACTGTTGCGACGCTCCAGTTGCTCTTTTAAAGAAGGCTTTTTCTAATTAGTTTGCGATGATGACACCGCTCCAGTGAGTTAGCCGCAAGGCGATGACTCGACGGAGTAGCTTCTGAGCAAAAATATTCACCTGCCTCAGCAGGGCTCAAATCTGGAAGATATAAAAAGGTCTTATGCGTGAATATCTCGTAGGGTGTGGGTGTTAGAAAAAGAGGGGATGTAAGTGTGTGCTAGCAAGATTGACGACTCGGTGGTTTTGCTTGCCAGAGCGTTGCGCAGTGATTTAGCTGAGTTTATCTCAAACAAAAAGATAGATGAGGAAAAGGTACAGCGATACGATGCTGTACTAAAAATCCTCGAAACTAGACGTAATTACTGGGCGCTTAATCGAGAGTTGCCACCAATCGATTCGATTAAGATTTATGGTGCGTATTCCACTGTATATGGCACGCTTTGCGGGGTAGCGCATGCGTTAAATGAGGGAATTCAGCGAAAGGAAAATCCAAAAGCGGCAAAAGATGTATACTCCATCGTCAGTAGCGCAATTGAGCTTCTGCCCAAACTAGAGATTGTTCACAGGGACAAGCAAGCACCATCACAGTTTATAGCTGATATTTTTGATTCATCAAGAGCACTTAGGAAGCAAGCAATAAGCCAACAACTCATACAGGCGGGAGAAAAACCCGATCGGATTGAACTGATAAAGGAATTAAGGACGGAACTTGAAGAGCAACTTAGCTAGCGAGGCGCTTATTCTGTGACTTGTAAGATATACGTAGAAACTACGGTCATTGTGTGTTCCTCGCTTGGGGTAAAGATTGGGGGCAAGCAAGTCAAACATGATAAATATGACACGACCTACAATTTTCTTCTGTACGCCGAACGGGGTTATGAGAAAGGGACAGATTCGTTCTATACTACCTCAACCGCAGTAATTGAATCCCAAAGAGTTCTTGAAATTGCACTTAACACCATGTTGGAGAACCAGCTTCCATCTCTGAGCAGGAAAAACATACAGCGAAGAAGACAGGCTGCCGACACTTTTTACGAATTGCTCAACGATTGTCTAGATCAGATGGAGATTTGGGTTTCTTATCTGAAACAAGAGACTTTTGATAGTAGAAAGAAAGATGAGATGATCAACACGCTGCGAGAAGAGTTCAGAAAACTTGACGTGGATTTCAGAAGTGAATATGGGGCAGAGATAGATGATTTTCATTTTAATTTGCGAAGAAGTGTTAGAGGTGTTGCAAAGGCAGTGCGGACTATACAGCATAGAGAAGCCTATAAAACTTACAAACCCAAGCCTGGGAGAGCTGACATTGAAATAATGGCCGAGGTGGCAGCTATAAACTCTGGATGCCCGGATGACATCTACATAGTAGGAGAAGATGGTCATTTCTGCGCTGAGAAAAATAGAGCACTGTTGGAGCGGCTCTTCAAAATCAAGTGCAGATACTCGACTGAGATGCTTGATGGGCTTATCAGATCATTACTTCCGAGCTAGGTTGACCGCAAAAGTCGTTTAAACCCTGTGTGAGAGAACTTATATCGGTGAGGAGATGGTCTGCTGGTGTAGTAGATGTAAAAGAACAATGACGGCAGCTGAAGCATCTTATTCTAAAAATCATTTTAATGAATTTTTATGTTATCAATGTCAACCTCATCATAGTGGGAACGATGGAATAACACAAATTGCTCTCATTGTGCTGGCTTTGGCAATAATTATTGTTTTTAGTCAGTTCACGCCTCATCCATCTACAGCTACCGCTACGCCCCCAAACATGGAGTCCGCCCCCACTCTACAACCAACAATGGAGGTTGGTCCTGAATTCATTAAATGTGATAGCCCACAATGCATGAATGATGCATTGGCGAATAATTGCGCGAGTGCATATTTTATCAATAGTGTTTATGAACAAAAAATATATCCAGGTACACGAAATAACGGAATTTTCTGCATAGTTGCTGCAAAACGAAATTTAGGACTACAGGAATATTTAGTTTTTGTCGAAGGTTACGGGAAACCACCAATGAAATGCTATCCTGATAAAACACAATATATGTACGTTGATGCTGCTGCTTATGCATCTGGTGGCGGTGTAGCAAAGTGTGGGTTGCCATCAACATTAATAGGATAGATTAGAGATAGCTACAGAACTGATAAACACGAGGTGTTTGACATGGTCCGACCATTAAGTGGAGGCAATAACACAAGACGTTGTAGCTCTTGTCGTGGAACTGGATGGAATAATTCAACGAATTCTAAGTGCGGCAGATGTTATGGGAGTGGTTTGGGCTAAACCCCTCCCAATTTTTCTTAGGAGAAACGGCAAGCAGTAAAAAGCATACTGCCAAATACTTCTTGGGGTGGTGCTGATGACTGAAGGAGAAACAAAGGTAATGCCAAAATCGGAGTTTGTTGCAGGGTTAATGCTTCTACTTGTTGGCGGTGGAGGATATTTTTTAGTTAATTTATTATCAAATGGAGATATGAACTTTTTACAATATCGTTTATCTCCGAATGGAGATTTACTTTTCTTCCCAATAAATATGATTTTATCCTTTATTATTTTTCTTGGGCTACCATTGTTAATGTTAGTTGGTCTTTATTCTATTGTGCGTGGGTCAATGAACTACGCCAAAAGTAAGAAGAAATAGGGGTGGTGTGGTGAGATTTCTCTTTGGCGCATTGTTTATTCTGATATTACTATTCGCAGGATGCACAAATAATAATTCCTCACCTACATTACCTACTCAATCGCCAACGCCGGCTGTGCAAACTGCACTGAATACGACTGAAAATCTGCAAATAAACAAAACGTTGGTTGAAAAAGAAAAAACGATTGTGCAACAACAAGGCAATACTTCTACAACAATGCCGCTCATAAAATCGCAACTGTCTGCGGATGAGTATTACAATTTATCTGATGAAATGTATGGAAGAATCTACAAAACACACGATTTCTATAACTCG
>JAPLWZ010000011.1 GCA_026396335.1 Microcaldota archaeon
ATTCAATGGGCAGAGGCTTGCTTTTTTTTACAATCATGGAGCGGCGTTTTAGATAATCTGGCAAACCAGCAGGAACTTCCGATGAAATTAGGTGGTTCTCTATCACGCCCTTCAATTTCTCAAACCAAAAGAGTGAAAGTTCGTGCAGCACAATTCCCTTGTATGGTATGCCTTCCGAAAAAACAACGTCAAATGCTGATAATCGGTCTGTTGCAACCATCAGCAGGTTGCCGTCTGGCAAATCGTATGTCTCGCGCACCTTTCCTTTTGAAAAGCGTTTCAGCGGCAAGTCAGTTGTAGTAATAGCATTCTGCATTCTCCCACCCACCGAAGTTAAAGTGCGGCTAATCTTTATAATGAAATAAGGGAGGCGGCGTAACCAAGCAGCCCAGCGCCAAGCGCAAGAAGCGATGCCTTTCTCGCGGCTTCCAGGTTTCCTTTTGACTGGTCTCGCGCAACTGACACTGCCATTGCGGCAAATGCGAATGCGGTGAGAAGCACTAGTCCAATTGCAAGTATGTTTGCATGCAGCCCATAAAGAAAAGGAAGCGGGGAAAGTATTGCAGCCACTATGTATACTAGTGCTGCAAAGTAGCAGGCATTTTTCTTTCCAATCACCGCGGGCAGTGTCTTCGCCTTCCTGTGTTTGATGTCTCCCTCGACATCTTCTGTGGACTTTATTATTTCCCTGCCGAGCCCCGCCACAAATGCCACTGCTGCAATTGCGAGCACTTCAGGCAGGAGCAATTTCTGCACCACCATATTGCCGAATATGAACGGGATTGCCATTGAAAGGCCGATGAATAGGTTGCCAACAAGCGGCAAATCCTTGAGCTTCCAGTTATATGCTATTGAGAGTGCTGCGAAAATTATTGCAACTATGAATGCGGATGAGGGCAGCATGTAGGCAAAGAACATGGCAAGCAAATAGAATGTCGCGGAATAGGCAAGTGCCGCGTCTGGCAGAATTTCGCCTGACACGAGCGGCCTGTCCGTTCGCTTGTTTTCCTTGTCAGTTTTCACATCAAACCAGTCATTCAGCGAAAACGACGCCATTTCTATGAAGAACGGCACCAGGAGCGAAATGAAAACAGGCAGAGTAAGGACGAATTCAATGCCAAAATGGTTCTGTGCGAGTATTTCTGCAAATAGAACGGCAAACGAAAGCATTGCCGCGTGCTCTATCCGGAACAATCGTTTGTATGCGAGAAGCGTCCTTTTGAAAGCGGAAAGCGTTTTCATCATGGATTGGATTGGCAACGGCGTATTTATAAGCCCTTTTTACCCACTATTTTCTCGGTGTGGATTTGGGAATGATTCTGTTAGAATGCACTCTTGATGACATTACGGGTGAAGAGCTAGCGCATGCGATTGATGCACTCGTAAAGTCCGGCGCAGCAGACGCGCACGCGCTTTTTGGCATTGGGAAAAAAGGCAGACCTGTATTCGTGCTTCGCGTTGTTTGTGATGAGGCAAGAGCGCAAAAATTCTCCGAGGCGATGGCGCGCGAAACAGGCACCATGGGAGTGAAGAAATTCCCCTTCGCCCACTTTGACTTTGAAAAAAAGATGGGCAAAATAAGGGGAGTGCTGCAAAAATCCACCAGCTACTCCTCCAAGTTCGAATATGAGGAACTTCGTCGCAAATCGGACAAAACGGGCATCTCTTTAAGAGAGCTTGCGAAAAAATTGAAAAGAAAACTGTGAGTGTGAAAACTATGCCATTCAATATATTCCACATCGGGCTGCCAAGGACCTTTCTTGGGGTGCAAAACCCAAAAGAAAGCGACGCAAAGTACGTGGTGCTTTCCTCTGCTTACGACTCCACTGCGAGCTACGGTGTCGGAATGCGATTCGGCCCGCACGCGATTATCGAGGCGAGCAGGCAAGTGGAAACATACGGCATTGACACCTCGCGCGATTTTGCCGAGTGCGGCATCTATACTTGCGACGAGCTCGAAGTGGACAGGGGCTCTCCAGAACAGAATTGCAAGTACGTTCAGGAAGCAGTGGAAGCGGTTCTTGCAGCAGGCAAAATCCCAATCCTTCTCGGCGGAGAGCACTCTGTTTCAGTCGGTGCATTCAATGCGTTTGCACCCCGCGCGAAAAATATTTCAATCCTTCACATTGACGCGCACGCAGACATGCGCGACGAGTACGAGGGGACTGCGTTCAACCACGCATGCGTCATGCGCAGGTGCCGCGAGAAATTCCACGCGGTTTCTGTCGGAATACGCAGTTACTCCGCAGAAGAGGCAGAAGTGATCAAGAAGGAAAAGCTCGACGTTTTCGGTGTGGACTTCAAGGCTGATGAAATAGTGAAGAAACTGAAAGATGAAGTTTACGTGACAATTGACATTGACGGATTTGACCCGTCAGAAGCGCCTGCTGTGGGCACACCCGAGCCTGGCGGGCTGCACTGGAAGCAGGTGACAGACCTCTTGCACGAAGTGTCGAAAAAGAAAAAGATCGTGGGCTTTGACATAGTGGAGCTTTGCCCCATTCCTGGGAACACAGTGACTGATTTCCTCGCAGCGCGCCTAACATACAAACTCATTGGCTTTATTGAAACAGGAAAGAAGTGAAAAAATGGCAAAAACATCTGCAATTTCGGGTTTCTACAAGCTTGCGCGCGAGACGCGCATAGATGAGGTGAAAAGTTTCTCCGGCTTGACTGAAGCGCAGGCGAAAATCCTGCTCGCAGCAAATCCTCTTCTGGCAGCCACTGCTGAAAAGACAAGCGAGAATGTAATTTCCGTTCACGGGCTGCCCTTTTCAGTTGCGACAAACTTCATAATCAACGGCTGTGAATCGCTCGTTCCCATGAGCATTGAGGAGCCCTCTGTCGTCGCCGCGGCAAGCAATGCTGCCAAGCTTTGCAGGGACACTGGCGGATTCTCGGCAAATGCCGACCCGCCTGTCATGATCGGGCAGATACAAATCATCGGCATTAAGGACGCGAAAGCGGTTGCAAAGAAACTGAATGGCGCAAAAGATGAAATCCTCAAATTCTCCGAGCCTTTCGCAGCAAACATTGCGGCATATGGCGGGGGATTGCGCGGATTTTCCGCAAAGGCGCTTGATACGAAGCGCGGAGAAATGGCAGTCGCGGAATTCCACATCGACGTTCGCGACTCAATGGGCGCGAATACTGTCAACACGATACTTGAAGGCGCAGCGCCGAAAATTGCGGAAATTTCCGGCGGCAAGGTGTGCCTGCGGATCATCTCCAATTTAGCAGTGCTGCGGCTTGCTCGCGCTACTGCAATCTGGAAAGCAGAAATAATCGGCGCAGATGCGGTTGAGGGAATACTCGACGCATGGGCATTTGCCGAAGCAGACATTTACCGCTGCGCCACGCACAACAAGGGGATAATGAACGGCATTGACGCCGTCGCAGTTGCAACGGGCAACGATTGGCGTGCGGTTGAGGCAGGCGCGCACGCATACGCTGCAATTTCCGGCAGGTACTCATCGCTAACACGCTACAGAAAGCTTCCGAATGGCGACTTGCAGGGTGAAATAGAGCTGCCCATGGCAGTGGCAATTGTTGGCGGCGCAACACGCTCGCTCCCTTCTGCGCAAGTCGCGCTTTCTATTTCAGGCGTAAAGTCCGCAGGCGAACTCGCGTGCATGATTGCGTCCGTTGGCTTGGCACAAAACTTCGCAGCGCTCAAAGCGCTTTCAACCGAGGGCATACAGCGCGGGCATATGGAATTACACGCGAAAAACATTGCAATTGCCGCAGGTGCAGAGGGTGCGGAAATAGATGCGGTTGCAACACAAATGGCGTCTGAGAAAAGCATTTCAACTAAAAGGGCGGGCGAAATACTCGCAGCCGCAAGGAAAAAGAAGTAACGGGTTGGTTTTATGGATTTCAAGTTCGAAAGGAATGACATTTACGCAGTGCTCATTGTGTTCCTGCTTTCATTCGGGATATTGTTTTTCCCCTTAAAATCAACTCTTCCCGAGTTCGGCGCGGCAACACAGATCGGTAGCGCGCTTTCAGGCAAGGCAGCCGCGCCATACGTAGCAGTTGCCGCAGCCATTGCACCACTTTTCGGCGCAACAGCAACAAACCCGCAGTCAATTGTGGAATTTCTCATGATTTTCCCGCCGCTATTGCTTGCGCTGACTTCGCTCTTCCTGTATGCGGCAATAAGGCAGCTTTCAATCAAGCGGACGCCTGCTGCATTTGCGGCAGTGCTTTTCCCTCTTTCGCTTTCAGCATTTTCATTCCTGCCGGGTGTTTACTCTAGTGCTGCCCTTGCAGCGCTTTTCTTTGCGCTCTTCCTGTTCTTTTTCTTTACTTTTGCCTCGCAGAAAAAGACGATGATGCTAGTTCCGGCAATTCTTTTTGCAGCGCTTTCGGCATACATTAACGCTGCATTCGGAATTGCAGGCATCGTAGCAGTGCTTTCATTCGCAGCAAATGCATACCTCAAGGGTGACAAGAGGCTGCCTCAGTTCGCAGTGCTTGCAATTGTTTTTGCGGCGGCAATGTATTTCTCAACTGATGCAACGGGGCTTTACTTCAATGCGAAAAATATTGGTGCGGCGTTTGCGCTAATGCCTTTCATTGTGGCGGCTGCTTCGGTTTCCGCAGTGCTGTTTTTCATGGCAAAAGCAAGCGTGGACCATTTCCTGTTGTTCATCGCCGGGCTGTTCACCGCGGTGTTCTCTCCGCTCGCAGGCGCGTTGCTTCTTGCAATTCCTGCGGCAGGCGGGATATCTTCTGACCCGCAATACTCTGACAAGGATATGTCTGGTGCGCTTCTCTTCCTTTCAGGCGAAAACGCGCAATCAATTGCAATATTGGGCTCCGCGGATGCAGCGCGCTTTTATTCCCCTGGTGCAGCCCTCTCTTCCCAGCAGGATTTTACCTCCTATCTTCTGACTGGCGCACCAAAGATGCAATCCGGCACTTATGCGGTGCTTTCGCTTGCCTATTTTGATGACCAGCTTTCCGGAGGCAATTTTGATTCGTTCTTCTATGCGAACAACTTCACTTCCGGCACTGGCAAATTCGCATTGTTCTATTCGACATCTGGCAGGCTATTGGCGCGGGAAGTCGCGGCAGACGGCTCATTTGCGCTCAAGGACGGCGTGCTTTTGGACGGATCGGGCCGCCAATACGCGGCAGTTCCGCTCTCACGCATGCTAATGCTGGTTCCTGAAAAACAGTTCACCAGCCAAAGCAACAGGATGATTGTGCTTGAGGAAGGCGCATCCCTCCCGTACTTCATGAAAATATATTCAGGAGGGGCGGCAGAGCTTACAGAAAAAGGGGAGTTCGGCAAAGTGTCGGTTTACAAGGTGAACTAAATGGTGAATCTTGGCTTGATTGGGGCAGTTTTTGTTTCATCGCTAATTATTGTGAGTCTCACCTTGCCGTTCCTGATCAGGAAGCTTTTTGCAGCCGGAATGACTGGCAACGACGTGAACAAGACGGACAAGCAC
>JAPLWZ010000168.1 GCA_026396335.1 Microcaldota archaeon
TCCAGAGAACAGCGAAAGTTCAAGGTCGGCATTCTTCACCGGAACAGTTCGCTTCCTGGCAAACCTGATTCCCCTTTCGAGAAGCAAATCATGGATGAGCCGCAGGGCAAATAGTTCTGATGGCGAAAAGCCGCCAGCGCAAGAGAGCGGAATGAATGCGCCGTTGCACTCGGCGAAAATGCCCCTGTTGGAAAGTTCCCTAAGCGCGCGCTGCATGCTGTATTCTGAAATGCAAAGGTTGTTTGCACTCTGCATCCCAAGAAGCGCGTTTGCCATTTCCTCGGGGTAAATAGGGAGATGATGCCCTCCAAGGCAGCCATCTGCCTTTTCCCAGGCAGCTGCAATTTCTTCTGCTGTGGCGCCAACTGTTTCCTGCTCCCTTTCGGCAAACTGCGGGAAAGTGATGCAGTATTTCGCTTTCTTCCCTGCACGGAGCAAAAAGACGACTGCAAGCACGAATATTGCCGCGGGTATTCCTATCCTAATGTATGTGTCAACAAGCCCGCCGCCCGGTGCAAAAAATTCGCCCTGTGCTTTCAGCCCCTTATATTCAAAGTTCATTGTGTGGCTTCCTGTTGAGGGTGCAGCCCAAACTATCAGCCTGCCGTTTGACGCATAATATTCGTTTGGAGCGCCCGAGTCTATCCAGACTTTTACAGCGCCTTCAGCAGGCTCCCCTCCAAACAGTACAATGTATTCGTACCTGTTTCCCTGCTGCGACACTATTTCAACAGAAAGCCCGTCTGCCTCGACATATGCGGATGCATGCGCCCGCCCGAACTGGTCCAGTATCCTGACAACATATGCACCGCCTAATGAAAAGTTGAGCGCAAAACGGCTGGCAAAACCCCCCACTATTTCGCCGCCCGCGATTTCTTTTCTTCCAGCCTCGCTTTTGCCCTGATACCATGCTGCAAAAAACCTAAGGCGCCTCCCTTCTTCAGTTCCGTTCGCAAGCTGGAATTCGTATGCAGCACTTTGCCCGGCGTTCACTTTTATGGGCCCTGAAAGCCTCCCTGCCTGCGAAGACAGCATTCCGGTATTTGCGTATCTGCACGCTCCGCCGCTTCCAATGAAAACAGCGCGGCAATATGCGCTTTCCGGCGCAGGAACGGCAACTGTAAAGTTTTCGGAGTTGGGGTGCAGGGCAGTGGGCCGCGCTCCGGGTGCAAAAAGCGCAAGCCTTGCAGCCTGCGCCGAGGCAGTTACGTCCTCATTTGGCTCGAGGCTGACGATTTCAAAGCCAGCGCCGTTTTCTCCCTGTGTCATCACACCGCGCGAATCAATCGCCCTGCCTTTCAGGCTTTCAAGCACTATCACCCGGTTATTGTTTTCAGAAAGTTGCGCACCATTTTCCAAAAGTTCAAGCGGCGTTGCGCCTGTAGGCGTTATTATCACGGAATTTTGCGAAGAAAGCGCATCTGCTGCAGTAGCGCGCCGCGAGGAAAATCCGCACTCGGCAAGTTCGGCTGCAACATTATCTGAAAGACTGTTTCCAATTCCTGGCGCGGACGCGTGCTCTAGAATCAGCATGTTATTCTGCATCATCTGCGCTGTGCAATAAACTAAAACCTCGCCGCTTTCATTGGTGAACAGGTACATGCGCAGCACTGCCGCGCTCGAATTGCCCTCATCCGCCATTTCAGATGAATAGATGCCGAATGTCGTTCCGCTGCCAGCTGCGTTTGCTGCATTGCCCGCGCTTACAGCCGATGGATTCAAGAAAACCCAGAAAAAGATTGCCACTACTGCGACAATTAGCGCAACTCCCCACCACTTGCGCATGGCATTATATCTGCAAATAGGAATATAATCACGCCTTCGACTGCTTCTTTTTTATACTCCTTATTTCATACCCATCTTCTGTGTCCTGAGGGATAGGAATCCCTAGGGTCGAGGGTGAAAAAATGTTCTTATTCCAGCAAACCACAACATTACAGCGCACCGAGCAAGTTACGAGCGCGCAAATCTGCAATAGCGTCGGGCTGAAGGACATTCATCTTTCGGCTGACCAGGTATTTGCCTACAACACGATGAAACCCGAAGACAGGGAAGCGTGGGCTAAGGCCATGGGCGGGAAAGACGTGTTCCGCGGCTCAAAAAGCACTACTGAAAAATCCGCGATTGTGATGGAAACTCTTGATAAGCGGGCCATCCAAATGAGGGATTACTGCCTCAAGGACGTGGATTTCTTCGCCAGCGGGACCTATACGTTTGGAATGGGGTTCGATCCCGAATCAGGCGAAAAAAACGAGCATGTCGAGCAAAAAATCACCATGACTGACAAGGAAAAGGACGCAGTCAAGAACCTGAGCCTGCAGCAGCTGTACGAACTCCGATCCGAGATCTTCAAGGCATCTGAAAATGACCTGGTTGCAACCACCCGCCAGAAAGATGAATTCAGCGATGCTGAACTTAGGGACGAACTTGCGGTCAGGAAAGCCTTCAATGAGTATTTCGGCTCATCCGCAAAGGCAGTTTTCCTTCCCTCTCCGCTTGTCACAGTAAACGGCATCAAGCAGGTGGACAAGAACGGCGTCATTAGCAAGCTTGAAGTAAATGACGAGGTTCTTGCAAACAACTATGAGGGTTTCCAGGAGTTCATTGGCCTGCACCAGCTCGAAAAGGAAGTGCTCGCAAACGCAAAGGGTGACTTCAAGATTGCAGGCGCTGAATCGCTCGAGGACCTCAATGCTGAGGGTTACGATGCGCTCCGCTCGGCGATAAACAAACGTCTCACCGCGCTTCTCAAGAAAAACAACGAGCCGGGCTACTTGGAAGTCCGTGATGTTGTGCTTGCAGGCATCAAGGACTTCTGCAATGACTTGCTGGAAACAGGTCACACGACGTATCTGAAGCACGACCCCTACACTGCAGAAATCAACGTGCAGGGCTAAAAACGCAAAAACAGTTTCTTTTTTATTCTTTTTATTTT
>JAPLWZ010000082.1 GCA_026396335.1 Microcaldota archaeon
GACCTCCTTGCCGTAGAGCTTCTTGGTGCCGTACGCGCCGTAGGCCCGGTGGACGGCCAGGTCCTCGTCGGAGAGCAGCGTGAGGGTGAGGGCGTCGCGCTCGCGGAACTTCGCGAGCTTGGCGGGCTTGTGCGCGCTGCAGGGGACATTGCAAACGAGGAGAAAGCGTCGCCTGTCACTGCAGAGCACGTGAGGCGCGCCCGCGGAATTGCGCGCACGCTTGAGGAGCAGATGAGTAGAAGGTTTGTTGAGACTCGCAAGGATTACCAGGTGTTTGTTTCTGAAGGGAGCGCTGTGGGCAAGGTGAATGGGCTGGCTGTGCTTGGCGATGCATCAAGCGGGCTTGTGATGCCAATCGTAGCAGAAGTTGCGCCTGCCTCAAGCAAATCAGAAGGGAAGCTCATTGCAACAGGAAAGCTTGGCACAATTGCAAAAGAGGCAGTGGAAAACGTTTCTGCCATCATCAAAAAGCACATGGGCAGGGATGTGTCTGCATACGACATGCACGTTCAGTTCCTGCAGACTTACGAGGGAGTGGAGGGAGACTCTGCCTCCATTTCGATTGCGGTTGCTATAATTTCTGCGATGGAGGGCATTCCAGTGAAGCAGGACTATGCAATGACCGGCTCGCTTTCAGTAAGGGGCGAAGTGCTTCCAGTGGGTGGCGTGACAGGCAAGACAGAAGCCGCAATTGAAGCAGGCGTGAGGAATATCATTGTGCCCAAGAGCAATGCGGAAGATATTCACCTATCAGGCCCGCTCAAGGGAAAGATAAGGATCATCCCAGTCAGCAACTTCGTTGAGGTTCTGCAGTACGCGCTTGTTGACTCCGAGAAGAAGAGGAAGCTCATCAAGAAGATGGGCACGATGCTGCACGTTGGGAAGAAATAACCAGCTCGGGCTAAACCCTGTTTTCCCACTTTTTTCCCACTAGTATTATATAGTGGGACATTCCTATCTACTTACGGTGAGTACGATGCAGAGGGATTTCCTTCATACGACTGGATGCAAAGAAGCGGTTAGTGCTGCCGCTGGAAATCCGCACTCAGCTATCTGATCCAAAGTCGCCGATGATTTTGGTTTCAGTAAAGAAGGTGAAGAAAGGCGTGTGCGCAATCGAGATTTCCTCAGCGGAAGCTGGTTCAGATGGATTTCGCAGTAATTCGAAGAATGTAAAGGAAAAACAAAAATTGGAGGTGTAGATATGGAAAGGAAAAACATAACGACAAACGGAGCGGGTCTGCTTCACAGTTATTGGTGAAGGCGGGAAGCCGAAAAACCTGATAGAATTGAAGGCAAAGCTGCTTTGCGAGGGCATGAACCCGGATAATGTAGCAGCCGAGCTTTTCAGGAAACAGAATCCGTCGAATGTGAAGAGGGGCGGCTTGAGTTCAGGCGGCAAGATGAAACTTGCTTCCAGGATTTTTGTGAACGCGCCTTTCTATAGAGAGAGAAAGACAGATTTGAGTGCGGTGGCAGACCCTGAAAATGCACAAGGCATACTGATTATGATGGATGGGAAGGCGCTCTGCAAAGCTGAAGCGATTCCTGCGCCAGAATGGTATTCTGAAAAAGTTGGCGAGTTTAAAATAACACAAATACTGACCGCTCACAATCACCAGCTTGCAGGCTCGGTTTACGAGGATTGTGCGCTTTTCGCTTTGCGCAAGGAGTGCAAGTTCTGCGTAATCAACCGTAGCGTGCAGGGAAAATCGCCTGCGCTTGTGAACAAGACTGCCAAGCTGATGGTTGAAGCGCTGGACAAGATACCTGTTGAAGAATATGGTGGCCTTACGCTGAACGGCGGGATGACCCTTAAGCCTGGAAGAGGGATGGAAAGGATAGCCCCAGTCGTAAAGGAAGTCTCGGCAAAATATCCTGGGCTGCAGATAGGCGTGGAGATCACCCCGCCAGCAGACCTTGATTGGATAAACCGGATGGCTGACGCAGGAACTGCTAGCCTGATGATGAACCTTGAGACCTGGGACGGAGAGATACGGGCCAAAATGATTCAGGGCAAGAACGAATATTGCCCTAAGGAGAGTTATTTGGCGGCATTTGAAAGGGCCTTCAAGGTTTTCGGGCCAGGCAAGGTTTCCACCTGTTTCGTGGTTGGGACTGAACCTATTGAGAGCCTTAAGAAAGGCATTTCCACCGTAATTGGGATGGGGGTGGTGCCATCGCCTCTTGCAGGGAGATATTTCGAGGAAATAGCCGACTACCCGTTTGCGCCCAAGGTGAACTGGCGGGATTTTCTTGAAGTCATCAGCTTTGCAGGCGCAGAAGCAGCAAGGCTGGGGCTCAAGACAATGGACAAAGCTGGTTGCGTAGCCTGCGGAATGTGCGACCTCATCAAGGACGTGGTTGCATGAGAAAATAAAAAGAAGGCTTAAGCCTTCACAAGAACCCTGTCGCCGACCGAGTTGATGTTCTCGAGGTTGAGCGAGAGCTTCTGCCCGAGCGGGGACTTGTAAATCATTGTCGACTCCTTTGCATCCACGCCCATTATCTTGCCAAGGTAGGCGCCGTTTTCGGAGAACACTTCCTTGTTCTCAAGCTTCATCTTGGATACTACGCCGATCTTGAGGGTCTTCATTGCCCATATGCCCGCGAAACCCATTATCATGCTCCCGATTATCGCCACTAGGAAGTCCTGGAAGGATACATAGGGAGGAGTGAGATTGAGCACCCAGTCTGCTGCCACCGAGAGGACGAACCAGAGGATGATTGTGGTTATTGCGTAAAGCCCGTACTTGGAGAGCTCTATCTTCCTGTCATCGTTCAGAAGGTCGATTGTTTTTCCTGCTATGAGCACTATGAATGAGATTGCGAGGAGGTTGGCAAGCGTGCGAACCACTGCCGCGGTTGTTTTCACCAGGTCCAGGCCTGACTCAAGCGAGGTGTTGTATGTCTGGAATGCCGCCCATGTGCTGATGAGAAGCATGATGAAAAAGAATAGGTACACTATGCTTGAGATGCGGTCAGCGGAAAACTTGAATGCTGAAGTTGCACGGATGATCTTTTCCTCTATGCCGAACGCCTTTGCGCCGAGGTAAACCGCGAGCACTGCCGCCATGGACTCCAAGCCCCAGCCAAGGTAGCGGCTGGCTGCGAATAAGAGGAGGATGAGCGCAGGTATGCCGAATACAAGGCGGGCGTAGTGCGGCTCCTTTAGTTTCTCGAGTATGACAAAATAGGTTTTTTCCAGTTCCTTTGCCTGCTTCATTACCACTATTTCTACAGAGTCTATTTTCAGGCGCGAGCGGACTACCGGCAGTATCTGCTCGTCTGATGCGCCGTCTGAAACGAATATGCACGAGTCTGCCGGGTATTCGGAAAGCACGCGCTCGAGCTGCGCGGATATTTCCTTGTCTGCAGTGTAGCCAAGCGAAGCAGAGCCCGTGAGGGTTGCCACCTGCACGCCTGTTTCCTCCTTTATCGAGTCGTATATCTGTATGGCGCGGAAGATGGTGTTTGCATCGGTTTCCGTAGGGTCGACAAGCGCGAGTTTGGTCGCTGCGTCGAGGTTGGCTTCCCTGCCAATGATGGGACCGCTAATCTTTGCCTTCTCGTAGAGATCGTTGTCCCTGTCTATGCAAAGCACGAGCTTGTTCTTTTTTGCTGACATAATGATGCCCCGGGCGCTTCCCCGTCAATAGTGAGTGATTGGCAAAACCTATTTAAATATATGACGATGCAGAAAGGTGCAGGTTCTTTTCGAGGATATTGATTTTTATGGACAAGAAATTCGTGGTTCCAGGGGACTTCATCGGCACCGAGGAGGAATACCTCGCGGGTGAGGGCACCTTTTCGGAAAATGAGAGGATTTACTCCACGATCACAGGCGAGTCAGGGGAAGCGGAGAAGAAGCTGTCCGTTGCCCAGGCAAAGCCGCTTCGCGCGCTTGCAATCGGGACAGTCATAATCGGCACTGTCGAGAACGTGGTGGAGCCGATTGCGCTTGTGAGCATGAAGGTCGGGCTTGGCGGCGAGCACAGGTTCGGCGAAACCGACGAATACGCCGTGCTGCACGCGTCCATGATAAGAAAGGGATACGTGAAGAATGTGCGCGACGAATACAAGATCGGCGATATCATACGCGCAAAAATCGTGGACAAGAGGAACGGCGAGTTCCGCCTTTCCACTGACGCAGATGATTTGGGCGCGATTAAGGCTTACTGCGCAAAGTGCCGCCACGCCATGAAAGTGGAAAGCGGGATCTTGCAGTGCGAAGACTGCGGCACAAAGGACAACCGGAAGATTGCGAAGGATTACAGGAAATATGACATCAAATATTGATATTGGTTGAATTCGAAGGGTTTGAACGAGGGATTTGCATGGAAATAACTGTTGTAAAAAACGAAAAAGATTACGTTGAAATCGAGCTCAAGGGCGAGGAGCCGGGCTTTGCAAATGCGCTTGTTGAGATACTTCTGGAAGACTCGGATGTTGAATTCGCATCCTTCAGGCAGGACCACCCGCAGGCTGCAAGCCCAATCATTATGCTGCGCACCAAGGACGGCAATGCGCTCCACACTCTGAAAACTGCGATTAAGAAGCTGAAGAAGCAGGCAGAGGAATTCAAGGATGCAGTCAAGGATGCAAAGAAGCCGAAGAAGTAACGTTTTCGAGCTGACCTATAATGAAAAAGGACACACTGGACAAGCTTGGGCCGCTTGCCAACCAGACTGTTGCTTACGTTCTCATTCTTGCCTTTTTCTTACTCTACTTAATTACAGGCGCATGGCAGTTCGGGATATTTGCAGGCTTGTCCATTATCTGGGTTGTTGCGCTTGAGTTTTTGCACGGAACGAAGGAGCACGGCATCGGGAACGAATTGAAAGAGACTGCCATGGCGCTCATTCTTGCGCTTGCCGTTTGGTACGGCGCGGGATTCATGCTTCAAACTTCATCGCCCCTTAATGCGATTGTCTCCTGTTCCATGCTGCCACATGTGCAGAGGGGAGACCTCGTTATTTTGAGCGGAGACAGGCTTCAGGCGCCCACAGTTGAGGTTGGCACTGTTGAAGGGATTGGAACTGCCGACGTTTACGAGTCGGGCGTGAAAGTCGCTACTGTGAAAGGCTCGATTTACTCCTACTGCGCGCAGAACATGGGCGCGCCCGTCTGCAATTCGTTTGTTATGAACCCCGACCGCTTCACTGAAAAGCAGGGGCCGCTTACTATCGGCTATGACACTTGCCAGATACTTTTCCCGAAGACAGGAAAGATGCAGTCCGCGCCCTGTGTCACATGGGTGGAAGCAAGCGGGAAGAGATACTACGAGAACATCAGCAATGATGTGCCTGTTTTTGCGCCTGAGAAGGATGAATACTATTCAAGAGTGGGAGACATAATCCACCGCGCTTATTTGAGATTGAATGCAGGCAACCAGACTTATTTCATTACAAAAGGAGACAACAATCCAATTCTTGACATACAGGTCGATGATGAGGCAAGCGGCATGGGCAATCGGCCTGTTGAAGTGCAGCGAAGCAAAGGGCGAATACTCGTGTCCATACCGTATGTAGGCTACTTCAAACTGTTCCTGTCCCCAGGCGCATTCATCTCAGGAGAAGGCGGATGCGACAGATTCTATGCGAAATACGCCTGAACAAGCGGCTAACTAATTTTTCAAAAGTTCGGAAATTTTATTGTTCCGTTCGGGCGTGCGCGTGTTTGGAAAAATTCCATCAGAAGGCAGCACCATTATTTCACGGCAGCCGTCTTCATCCAACGGAGGGCCGAAGAAACGAGTATTTAGATTAATTTTTGAGAGGAAATTATCTATTTGCGTTAGTATGCGATCCCCGAAGAAAAGGCTACTAATCCTTGATTCCGCGTAGAGCATTGTTTCATCGATCAGGCTCTCTTTGCCAGCGTATTTCTGGCTAAGGATATCTTTTGGGCAGAAGCGCACCAAGTCATACTTGGTTTCCACCTTGTCTATGTTGGAATTGATCGGAATGGCAATGTTGAGATCACAGTTGCTGTACTCCTTCGCGTCCTTTTTCAGTTCCTTGTAAAAGACAGACAGCTTCCTGTTGTTGAAGCGGGTGTGGAGGATGGAACCGCGCACGCGCCCAACCGTAATGCCTTGCCTTACTCTCCCTTTCCTTATAGTAACCCGGTAACTGTTTGTGCCCTCAATCCCCTCCACGCTTTCAATATTTTTGAGGCGAATCACCATCAACACCAGAAAAAAATATGGCGAAAAATGTTAATAAACGGTGGAGATTGCCGAATTAGCCTATCAGCGCGTTGAAAAGATAGCCCGTCAGCACGAATGCTATGAAAAGGATTATTGCGAATGCCACAAGGAGTTTTGGGCGCAGCACCTTGCGCAAGATTATCATTTCTGGAAGCGAGAGCCCTATCACACTCATCATGAATGCGAGCGCTGTGCCAACTGCCATGCCCTTGCTGATAAGGACGCCGACAATTGGCACCATGCCGGCTGCATTTGAGTAGAGGGGAATGCCTATCAGCACTGCTATCGGGACTGCGAGCAGGTTGTTTCCGCCGGCTATTTGGGAAAGGAAGTCGGATGGCGCGTAGCCGTGAATGATACCGCCGATTGCTATTCCCAGAAGCAGGAAGGGAAGCACGCGAAGCGTGATGTCTTTTGATTCGCTGATTGCGAAATTTATGCGCTGTTTCCAGTTCATTTCCCGCTCGTGAAGTTTCTTTGCCTTCAATTTGTAGACAAAAGGCTCGACTTCTTTTTCAAGATGCAGCCTGCCGATTATTATTCCGGCAATTACTGCAATCACAAAGCCTGAACCTATGTAAAGCAGCGCGAT
>JAPLWZ010000033.1 GCA_026396335.1 Microcaldota archaeon
CAAAGGGAGTTTCCATTATGTGCATGTAAATCTCTTCCTTGCCTGCAATCGCCTTTACATCGCAGTCTGGCATGGCGTCAAGTTTTGAGAATTTCACTGCATTGTTCACGAATACGTTCCTCATGATGCGGTACATTGTAAGATAGGCGATCGAGTGGTTGCTGTCTTTCTCCCAGGAAGTCTTGCCCCAGTAGCCAATTTCCTCCTTTACTAAGCCCTCTGTCTTGAGGTGCGCGAGTATGCGCTCGAGGTTAAAGTCGCCGATCAGTATCGGCTTGCCGTTGTAGGTGAGTTTGCGGAATCCGTTTTTCAGTTCATCGGTGCGAAGCGGCATCCACTGCCACGAGTAGCCGGAGTTCACGGTGTCAAATAGTTCTAGCAGCGTCTGCTTTTTTACCGGTATTTTTATGTTCGATAGCGGCGGGAAGTCTGGAATGTCAAGCCCGTACTTGAGCACTTCAGGCCTGCGCATTATCACGCCTATGCCGACTACTGCGAGCGACACGAAGCCAAGGAAAATGTTTATCGGGTTCTCCCAGAACGGCGGGGTGCGGGTGTATTCCACATTCAGCTCCTTTGTCCATTTTCCTGCGAATGAAAGCAGGAAAACGTGCTTGCCGGTTTTTACGCTTTCGCCGTAATTGTAGTCTGCCACTGTCGCGGTCCTATCACTCGTGTAGGAAAGCGAGTCGCGGTAATACTGTTTTTCCTTCAATCCGTCAAGCGAGATTGAGAAGTCCGAGGGGGAAACAGCCTGCCCGTTTGCCGAAAGGATGAACGAGAAGAAGCCCCTCTGGTAGTCGCTCACATTCTGCGACACATCCAGCCCGATTACGGAGAGCTGCGTTGCAGCATAAACCTTTCCGCTGTCATCCTCCACAATCACTGTGAAGTTGCCGGGCTCTGCATCAACCTCAAGTTCGGGGAAAGTCTGCGTGGTCGGGTCGGTCAGCCCCCTCTCAACTTCGGATGTCTGGTTGAGTGTGCCGTCTTTGTACATGCGCACGTAGAGCTTGATCGGCCTGCTGGAAGTTTCGCGCAATTTTATGTTCAGGCTGGTTTTCCCGCCTGAAAGGTAGTATGGAACAGTCTGCGGCTCGACCGGTGTCATCTCTCCTTTCTGATTTTTTTCTAGGAAAAACACCTGCCTGCTGCCTCTGGTTATTCCCTGCCCGTCTACGGTATCGACAACGAGTTGTACATATGTGGAATCGGTCGGGTAAGGCTCTGCGAAAAGTGAAACCAAATGCTGCCCTTCGGACAAATCAGCAGGGACAATGGTGGATGCCACTGGCGCAAGCCAGCGTTACTCAAGCACAAGCCGCAGCACGTCCCGCGCAGCCTGCTTCCCGCCTTCTGCGTGCCAGCCGCCGTCCAGGCTCTGCGGGATGAATACCATGTACCCTCCCCCAAGCTTGATTGCGGAAGCTGCTCCGTAAATTGCTGCAACCGATGAGAAGCGGCCCTTTCCTCCCTGCACTGGCGACACTAGGTACCTTGCGTTCGAAAGGGAAAAGCCGTCAGTGGGCTTCAGCGAGTTGGCGCTTTCAGGGTTGGAAAAAGAAAGCTCGGAAAAGTTTGTGGAAATGGTGAGCCCGTCACCTGTGAGCGCCTTGTCGTTGAACGGCAAGCCGATGTAAACGATTGTCACGCCGCGGTTCATCAGGTCCTTGAAGTTGAAATTGCTGTCCATGCCCAAGAGTTCCTTGGGGAAGTAGCCCGTTGGCACGATGAGAAGCGACCCCTGCGGGAGCAATGCCGCTTTGTCCATCTCTATTTCGCTTGCCGGCAAGCCTGCTGATGCGAGTCCGGACAAAAGTTCCTTGCGGAATGTAGGGTAGGAATCTGCGCCGTTGCGCGCGTAATCAAGCAGGAACACCTGCGAGGGCGGGTGGTCCGAATAAAGCGTGGCGGTAAAGTTCATTGCAGATACGTTCGCGGTGCCATAGCCGACCAGAAGGTATGCCGCGCGCTGCGGCTTTTCTATCGAGCCGATTGAAAGCACGCGCGACTGCAGAACGGAATAGTCATAAGCGCCGCCGTATATGTGTTTTGCAGGCGGGCTTTGTGCGGACAAGGATGCTTCGCCGAGCTTGATCATGAGGAAAAGCCCGCCTGCGATCACAAGCACCACTACTACTATCAGCGCCATCATTACGGGGCTAAGTAGCGGCCCCTTTTTCGTCTGCGTGGATGAGGGCGAGGCAGCCGCCTTTTCAGATGCCTTTTTCTCAGCCTCGGCAGTGTCTCCTGAAGATTTTTTCTTTGCAAAAAGAGACATCACATTCGCTTTCAGGTCCTCTGCCGCGTTTTCGGGCTTCTTCTTCACCACAAAATTCTGCGTTGCGGCAAACTTCCTGCGCGTGTCGAACACATACGCCTTCTTGGAAATCTTGAGTTTGGATAATGTGTCGCCAGCCATAGGATATGACCCGTCTGTTATTTGGGAGCGCTAGCCCGTTTGGTTTTTAGTGCGCTTAGCCTTTTGTCTCAAGGTAGCCTTCTGTCACCAATTTGTTGAGCATCTGCTCCACTCTCGCTTCAGGCACATTGTAAACCTTGGAAAAGTCAGCGATGTTTATTTCGCCCTTGTGCTCGGAGAGCCATTCCTGTATCTTGAGCGCGAGCACGGAGTCGGAAAGCGTCTCGAGCGATTTAAGCTTAAGCGACAATTCGTCGTTCCTGCTCTTGAGCTCGAAGTTCTCCTTTGAAAGCGAGGATGAGCCGTCAGTCATCTCCTTCACTTTTTTCTGCAGGACTGAAAATTCCGTCTTCAGGTTGTCGTAAAGCGAGAACAGCTTGTCGTAGTCCGCAGTCACATATTCTGTCATGTCTGTGATCGAGGCTTCAAGCAGCTGGTAAACCTGTTTCATCTCCACTTCGTAGCAGTCCTCAGCGATTGTCATGAGGTTGAGGAAATGGCGCAGCACTTCAATCCTCCTTTTTTTCGGGCTCATGGTGGGGAGGCAGGTGTACAGCACTTCAATCATGTTGGGCCTGAAGTAAATGATTGAAAACAGGTAGGGGTTTTTCTGTATGTCCCGGCTTTCGACATTGAGCGCAACGAGTGTGTCATTGTCGGTTGACATTTCAAGGAACCCGAGTTCGGAAAAGTGAGATGAAATGTCTGATACGCCCTTCACGCGCCGCCCTTGGAGCCTGAAACCCGCAACCGATGCGGTCCCCCCTGTCTGCGTGGGCACTTGTCTTGCGCCTTGTGCTGGCGGCGCAGCAGGCGCGCCCCCTCTCGAAGAACTGGACGGCAATCTTGGGTCAACCAATCAAAACACCTTAACATCTATATGTATGGCATTCAACGCTTTACTTTTTCTTCTTTCCACCTTTCGCTTTTTCTGTCTTGCCTTTCTCTTCCTTCTTGGGCGCATCTAGCGTTTTCTCTTGCGCCTCATCTGACAGTTTCGGGTGGTGCGAAAACACCGCCATGCCGACAATCAGCGCAGCAAGGAAAATTCCAAGCGCTATGGCAGTAATTGAAAAGCCCGAGGTGAGGATGGGCAGCAGCACGAATGCAACGAGCACCACTCCGGCAAGCACTATGTGGATGATGAGCGTCTTTTCGTACGCTTTCCTCTTTTTCCTGTGCTCCTCAAGGCAGTCCTTGCACACCACAAGCGAGTTGTTCTTTGCAATGCCAAGCCTCTTCTTTATCCCGCGTATGGTGCGAATCACAAAGTCGTCGTAAACCTTGTAGCCATCCTTCTCCTTGAAGCAAACCACGCAATACTTTGCCATTCGAAACACCTCTGATATTCAAACAATTTCACTTATACTATTCAATCTGCCAATACGACCTGTGTAACTTCCCTGTTGCCGACTCCCAGCCGCGTGAAGTCAGCCTTTGAAAATATGTTGATGAGCACCGACTCCTCAATCCCGATATCGTGCAGGAAGGAGGAAATATCGCTCCTCTGCACGCCGTACCTTTCAAGCATTATAACGTATGAAACTACGTCGATGTGCCTGTTGTTCTTGTCGAATATGCTGGTGACTTCCGCAACCTTCATCTCGTCAAGCCCGAACATGCGGAGTTTCTTGCGCATCTCCTCCTTTTCAAATAACAGTGTTTTTGCCATGAATGTCACATCAATTTTCCCTGCTGACCCTACTGCATCTCATCCTGCTTTTTCTCCGCGGCAGTCTTTGACTCCATGATGTAATCCGTTATGTCTGCGTCAGAAAGCTGCATCTCGAGCTCGTCCGCCTTGGAAAGAACGGCAACGACTGCCGTGTCCTCAAGCCCTAGCTCCTTCAGGAATGAGGAAATGTTGTTCCTCGCAATCCCGTAGCGCGAGAGGAGCACTGCAAACGAGGCTATTTCCATCCTGCGGCCCTTCTTTGCAAACAATGTGATTATCTCCTCGCCCTGGTCGTCCGCCATGCCGTATGAGCGCAGCTTTTTCTTGAGTTCGTCCTTTTCAAAGCTCGCAGATCGCATCGCGCCTTCAAGAGACAGCTCCTCGCGCGTGAGTATCTGGTCCATGTCCAGGAAGAACTCCTGCATCGGCTCCTCGCCTTCAATCTTGTCAAGCATGAACGTTTCCGAGAATTCGGCTGTTGCCTGGAACGCCATGTTCACTGCGGCCTGCCCGACTCCCAGCTTTGCGATTTCATTCCGCATGTAATCGGAAAAGTTGAGCGTGCTTTGCAGGTAGTCCAGGAACCGCTCGAACTTCACGCGCAATATGAATGTGGTGCCAACGTTCGAGAATATCGCTTCTGAAATATCTGTCGGGTTTTGCGACGCCACAATCAGCCCGAACTGGTACTTCCTGCCTTCGCGCACAATCATCACTGCGTCTGAGTTGTCATCCTTTGCAATCTTCCACGCCTCGTCCAGCACGACGAGAAGCTTCAAGCCCTTTGTTGAGCTCCACCCCTCCTCACGCATTTTTTCCTTGATGAACTGCAGCATGGAAAGCGCTGCCAAACCCCTGAATGTTTCGTCTGGCAAGCCAGACAGGTCAAGGTCCACAAGACCGGACTTTGTCAATTTCTCAAGGTCAATCGTTGACTGCTGCGCGAAAAAGTCCTCGCCTTCGCGCGTGAATTGCCTGATGCGGTAAATTGCATTCTCAAGCTCTGCGGGAAACTCGTAATTGCCAGTTTCACTCATTTCCTCGAGAAGTCTCTGTACGTCCCTGCTTTATCCTGTCGTTCGGCTTCATGCCCGCAGTGTCAAGCAGGTTGATGTAGGCGCCCCTGGCAAGCGAGATGACTTTCCCTCCAGTCTGCTTCACCCAGTCCTTGTATTCTCCTGCCCAGTCGATGATGAATGCGTTTGTGCCCCACACGAAACTCGCGCGCGTGAGGAAAGTTTTCACAAAATAAGACTTACCGGAGCCTGTGATGCCGACCACTGCTATGTGCGGGTTGGTAGTTTTCTGGAATGTCCAGTAAAAAGGCACGTGGAAAATTTTCGTCCTGCCTATGTAAACCGAATTGGTCGGGTCTGCCATCAGCACCTCTTCAGGAGGCTCTGGCGGGCGCACGAATATGTTGCGCTTGGCAAGGTCGATGTTGTCAAGTTCCGATATTCTTAGGCGTCCCACATGTATCCCCGTAGATCGTAATCTGAATTGCCGGACTTACAGAACTGCCTGCTCAAGCTCCTGTGCGGTGGGCGGAATTGCGGTCTCCCACTGGAAGCAGCGCAGCATCTCGTCGCCTGTCAATGCCTCAACCTGCACGTTGAGCGCGTTTGAAATGGTTGCCTTGAGCTCGTTTGCCTGCGCGCTGACTGCCGCCGTTGCCGCCTCCTTTGAAACGCCTGTGGCTGTCGTCATGACATATGACACGAGCCCCATTGGCTTGATGCCGCGCGTGAGCTTGTTTATCTGGTTCTCCCACATGGCTACTTCCTTTTCATACCTGTCAAGCTTGAGGACGTCCGGGTCTGGTTTGTCCCGCTCGCGCGCAAGGCGAAGCTGCGCCTCAGCGTGCTTTGTCTCAATCCTCTGGCGGTGGTCCGCAATATCCTTCATGTAAATCATCATGGCGAATTTCGTGACGTATTTCACCGAGGAGATGGCGCGCTCGAAGTATTCTGAGTAGACGATGTTTTCCTCCATTGTCTTTTCCGATGCCGACTCGAATATCCTCACGCCCAGGTACTTTGAAGCATAGTAAACGCCTGCGACATTCTTCAGCACAACGTCGTTTGAGGGGGGGATTTCATAGCCGCCCTCCATTATCTGTACAATGTTCCCGCGCTGCGTGATGAGGGGTATCAGCACATATCCGTACTTGTAAAAGCCGACCGCGCCTGCCGCGCCCACCATGCAAAGCACGCCTGCAAAAAGCGAAATTATTCCGCCGCCGCCAACAAACGCGCCCATTGCCCCGACAAGCGCCAGGCCGGCAGCTCCGTATGCAAAGTATTGAGTTCCAAATCCAGCCATTATCTCACGCTTCGGAATTCTCGCTCACTCCTTATAAGGTTTTGTTTGGGCGAACGAGGGGAATTACTAAAGCAGCCGCTTGTAGCACTTCAGCAGTTTTTCAGTGCATTTTGGAATGGAATATTTCTCCGCTGTGGCGCGCGATGCATGCGACA